>JBFEVY010000021.1:0-20645 GCA_041546665.1 Spongiibacteraceae bacterium
AGTCCTGTTTTACGGGCTGAAACCACGGAACCGATCATGACCCCAGAACGATATCAGCGCCTGCGCGAGGTGCTTGACCGCCGCCAGCCGGACTTAACAGTGATTACCGACAATGTACACAAGGGCAGAAACCTCTCGGCCATTGTGCGCACCGCTGACGCCGCAGGCATTGCCGAGGTTCACGCGGTGATTGATGATCAGGATTACAAGGCCTTTCGCGGCACGGCGATGGGCAGTCACAGTTGGGTTAAGGTCGCCCGGGAACCCTCTGTGGAGGCGATTATTGGCTCGGTTCAGGCGCAGGGTTATCAGGTGCTGGCCGCTCACTTGAGTGACCGGGCGGTGGATTATCACGAGATCGATTACTGCCGGCCTACCGCGCTGCTATTGGGGGCGGAAAAACGCGGTGTATCGGCGCAGGCGCTGATTATGGCGGATCACCACATCACTATTCCGATGATGGGTATGGTGCAGTCCTACAATGTTTCCGTTGCCGCCGGCATTATCCTGGCCGAGGCTCAGCATCAGCGCCAACGCGCCGGGCTGTACAGCCAGCCCCGGCTGGCGGCGGAGGACTACCAACGCACGCTTTTTGAATGGGCGCACCCCGAAATACGCGACTACTGCCGGGCCAATGGCCTGGCCTACCCCCCACTGGCGGAGGACGGTGAAATTCTCGAGCCCTCGGCCTGGTATCGCGCGGTGCGGGAGGGCGTCGCGCCCCGCGCGTAAACCCGGGCAAAAGGTATAGGAGCCGGGGTCACCTGTCTGGGGGATGCCGACTAAAGGGCTTGCTGCCACACTAGCGAAAAACGATAAAAGGGAAGTGTGCTAGTGTCCAAATCCTCGACCTTAACTGACGAACCACTCACCGAAGAACAGCTGATCAATGGCCAGGTGTGGTCGGTGTTTTGTGATCAGCTCAAAGCAGCGGGGGAGCAGATATTGCGGCCCGAGGCGCCGAGCGATGGCTTGACCCGAGCGGAGGGCTGGCGCTACCTGACCCGCTTGACCCGGGTCGCTTTGGAAATGTTCATGGAGTGCAGTGATCGTGAATTTCCGAGCTTTTATCGCCCTTCCCACGAAACGGCAAAGATCGGCGCCGACAACCCCGACAATATCTATGAGCGCGCGGAGATCAACGGTGCTTACGACTATCGTATCGTCGGCAGCCGCGGCAGCGTCGCCTATTTGGGCTTGATCGCCATAGCCGGTGGTTATGAGGAGGAGGACGGTAATATGCGTTCGGTTTCCTCCCTGGATACCCACACCGGCTTGCGCGCCGAGGCCGATGGCAGCATCGAGATTATCCTTTCCAAAACGCCGCGGGAGGGAAACTGGCTGAAGATCACCGATGACACGGTGGCGGTATTGCTGCGTCAGACTTTCCTTGACAGAAAAACGGAATCGGCGGCGGAGCTTCGCATAGAACGCCTGGATAGCGCTGGTGCTAAACCCGCGCCCCTGACGCCGGCGGCACTGATTAGCAATCTTCGCAGTACTGCGGCATTTGTAAACGGCACCGCGCGCCTGTTTGCCGACTGGGCCGAGGGCTTTCAGGCTCACCCGAATACCCTGCCGCCGGCGGATCAGGCCTATTGCCAAAAACTCGGTGGCGATCCGAATATTTTTTATTACCACAGCTATTTCAGGCTCGCCGAAGACGAGGTGTTGATCATCGAACTCGACGAGGTACCCGAGTGTGAGAACTGGAATTTTCAGCTGAACAATTACTGGATGGAGTCGCTGGAGTACCGCTACGTGGATATTCACGTTAACAAGCATACCGCGACCTATCGTGAGGACGGCAGCGTTCAGATTGCTGTTGCCCAGCGCGATCCGGAACTGGATAACTGGCTCGATACCACCGGTCACCGCGAAGGTACTATGGCATTTCGCTGGATCGGTGCCGAGCGCATCGTGCAGCCGCGTTGCCGGGTGGAAAAGCTGTCGTCGTAAACGCATTTAAAACCGCAACTGCCAGCCCCCGCGGAATTCGACGTAGGGGCCGTGATTAAGAGTGAATTACATGACTGATTCAGCAATACCCGAGGTCAAACTTGAGGTTGAGGCATTACTGGCGGCGGCAACTGATGCCACCGGTTTAAGTGATTTTGGCGATCCGTCCTTTAGGGAGCCCTTTGCGGTGCTGGTTGACGCGTTAAACGCGGAAGCGAAGCTCAATGCTGGCGGCCGCTATGGCCAGTATGAGCGTTTGCTCAATCTGCTGATCAACCGCCTGCGTGTTGAGGCCTGGATTACCCGCCACCCGGAAATACTCGACGAGCAGATTACTGCACCGGTAGTGATAATCGGTTTGCAGCGCACTGGCTCCACGTATTTTCATCGGATTCTCGCGAGTGACAGCCGCTTTTACGCGCCGCTGTGGTACGAGGTGCGCAATCCGGCGCCACCGCTGGATTGGGATTTCGAGGCCAAAGACCCGCGCATTGTTTCCGCTGAGGCGGAAGTTGCAGCGATGCTGGCGGCCAACCCCGAGCTGGCTGCAATTCACCCCATGAATCCGCTGGCGGCTGACGAGGATATTTTGCTGCTGGAGCATAGCTTTTACAGCACGGTGCCCGATGCCTTTTGCAATGTGCCCAGCTATGGACGCTGGAATGACAGCCACGACAATACACCGGCTTACACCTACCTGAAGCGGTTGTTGCAGTGTCTGCAGTGGCAGAAAAAACGTCGCGGCCAGCAGGCTGAGCGCTGGTTGTTGAAAACACCGCATCATTTGCACCACATCGCGACTTTGCTCAAGGTCTTTCCCGACGCCAAAATTATTCAGACCCACCGCGACCCGCTGCAAACGATTCCTTCTGCAGCGAGTATGAACTACAACCTGTGGATTCTGGGCAGTGATGAGGTTGATGCGACAGCAGTTGGAGAGCAGTGGGCGGCGAAGTACGCCAGGGGAACCCGCCATACGATGGCCACCCGGGAACAGCATCCGAATGCCTTTCTGGATGTGTGGTACCGCGACACCGTGACTCAGCCGCTAAAGGCGGTGGAGGCGGTCTATCAATTCATTGATATGCCCCTCACCGAGGAGGCGCGAGAGGCAATGGCGCGCTTTCAGGACGAAAACCGCCGTGAGGATCGTCCCGCTCACGACTATACCCTGGAGCAGTTTGGCTTCACCGAGGCGGGGTTGAAGGAAATGTTTAGCGAGTATCGCCAGCGCTATATCGAAACCGATATATAGAGACCGTTATATAGAAACACTGGAACAAAGCTGAATCCAGCTCTCCACCGAGGCTTTGCTATGGCGCTTCTTCGGCAGGGCGAAGTAAAAGCGTCGGCGCATATTCCGCCGAGGCAGTGACAGCGGGGTCAGGGTGCCATTGGCGAAGTCCTTCTGCAGCACCACCTGCGACAGGCAGCCGATACCAAGGCCGGACTCCACCGCGCTTTTGATGGCCTCATTGTGCCGGAATTCCTGATAGATGGTGATATTGGGCAGGAGATCGGCCATTGCCCGGTCGAAGGTGTAACGGGCACCGGAGTCGGGCTCGCGGAGAATCCAGCGGGCGTCCAGAATATCTTTGGTATTCATGCTGCCTTTTTGGGCGAGGGGGTGCTGGGTGCTGCAAAACACCTGTAATTCATCCTCGCGCCAGGGAATCAGGTCTAGATCCCTGTGCTGCATCTCCCGCTCAATCATCCCCACATCAACTTCGTAGTTCAGTACCTTGGCGACCACTTCTGGAGTGTTAGCGGTTTCGAGCTGCACGTCGGCATCGGGGTAGCGGGTGAGGTAGGCGGGTAAATATCGGGCAACCAGGTGGTTGCCAATGGTAAAGCTGGCGCCGATGCGCAGGTGGCCCAGTTCACCGTGGCTCTGCAGGGAATGTTCGAACTGTTGGCAGTGACTGTACAGCGTTTCGGCTTCAAGCCGCAGGCTGCGGCCCACAGGATTGAGGCTCAAGCGGTTGCCGTGGCGGTCAAACAGGGTAACACCGTAGCTGTGCTCAAGCGCTTGCAGTGCCGCGCTGGCTGCCGACTGGGACAGATTGAGATTTTTTGCCGCCTGGGAAACGCTTTGATAGCGTGCGACGGCAAGGAAAATCTCAAGTTGGCGCAGGGTGAATTTCATCTACTTTGATTCTCTGTTCGCGGAGTTTGATGGCTAGATAGAGTATCCATAAAATCGATACTGCTTACAATTATAACCCGTTTTACTTCTTCTGTGCGGAGGCCTATTATCGTCCCCTGACGTATACGACCGCTAATTTCAGGAGACGGACATGACCGAGGTCAAAGCTACCAATGTGACATGGCACGACGGCGAAGTGAGCCGCGAGGACCGCAATGAACTGCTGAAGCAGAAGGGCGCCACGCTGTGGTTTACCGGCCTGTCCGGCAGTGGCAAAAGCACGGTTGCCGTTGCCCTGGAAAAAGCCCTGATGGAGCAGGGACATCTCTGCTACCGCCTTGACGGTGACAATATTCGCCTGGGTATCAACAAGAACCTGGGCTTTAGCGCCGAAGACCGGGCGGAAAATATCCGCCGCATTGGTGAAATTGCGAAGCTGTTTGTCGACACCGGCGTCATCGCTCTGTCCAGTTTCGTTAGCCCCTATCGCGTTGACCGCGATGGCGTGCGGGCTCTGCATAAGGAAGGCGGTATGGACTTTATCGAGGTGTTTGTCGATGTGCCTCTTGAGGTTGCCGAAGAGCGCGACCCTAAAGGTCTGTACAAAAAAGCCCGCGCCGGCGAAATCAAGAACTTCACGGGTATCGATGATCCCTATGAGGCGCCGACCGAACCGGAGATTGTGCTTAACAGCCACGAGATGAGCCTCGAAGAAGAAGTTGAGGTTTTGCTGGCGGCCTTGAAAGAACGCGGAATCATTTAAGCCATACTCGGCTTTGACGCTGAACAGATAAATTAACGGAGATTGCAATGATCAAACCCCATGGTGCAGACGAGCTTAAACCTCTGTTTGTCTACGATACCGAGAAACATCATGCGCTGAATGCAGAAGCGGAAACGCTGCCATCGCTGCTGGTCAGCTCCGCAGCGGCGGCGAATGCTGTGATGCTGGGTGCCGGTTACTTTACCCCGCTGGGCGGTTATATGAATCTTGCCGATGCCTTGAGTGTGGCGGAGAAGCTTCATACAGTGGATGGATTGTTTTGGCCTGTGCCGATCCTCAATCTGGTTAAGGATGCCCAGGGCATTGAGGCCGGCCAGCGCATTGCGCTGCGCGACCCCAATGTTGAGGGTAACCCGGTCCTGGCGGTAATGGATGTCGAGGCGGTGGAGAACGTGAGCGAAGAGCAGATCACGTTTATGGCTGAAAATATTTTCGGCACCCTCGATGAGGGGCATCCCGGAGTGACCACCTTTAAAGCCCTGGGCAATGTGCTGTTGTCCGGCCCGATCCAGGTACTCAACTTTTCCTATTTCCAGGATGATTTTCCAGATACCTTCCGCACCGCTGTGGAAATCCGCAATGAAATGGCGGAACGGGGCTGGGAAAAGGTTGTCGCGTTTCAGACTCGCAACCCAATGCACCGCGCCCATGAGGAATTGTGCCGAATGGCCATGGAAGACCTGGGTACCGATGGTATCCTGATTCACATGCTGCTCGGTAAGCTCAAGCCCGGCGATATTCCGGCCCATGTACGCGACGCCGCGATCCGTAAAATGGTCGAAGTGTACTTCCCCAAGAACACGGTAATGATCACCGGTTACGGCTTTGACATGCTTTATGCGGGCCCCCGGGAAGCGGTATTGCACGCCGTATTCCGCCAAAACTGTGGTTGTACTCACCTGATCGTCGGCCGCGACCACGCCGGTGTGGGCGACTACTACGGTGGTTTTGACGCGCAGACGATTTTCGATGAGAAAGTGCCGGCGGGCGCCCTGGAAATCGAAATTTACCGTGCGGACCACACCGCCTACTCGAAGAAGCTCAACAAGGTCGTGATGATGCGTGACGCGCCAGATCACAGCAAAGAGGACTTTGTATTGCTGTCGGGTACCAAAGTGCGGGAAATGCTGGGCAACGGTATTGCACCGCCACCGGAGTTTTCACGCCCGGAAGTGGCTCAGATTCTGATGGATTACTATCAGATCGAAGGTTGATGGCGACAGGCTGAAAGCTTTTATAAAGAGCGCAATGGCCCGGCCCGGAAACGGCGCCGGGCTTTTTTTGGTTCATGGAAAATGTTGGTGGACAGAGAGTGGCTGTTGTAGGTTGCTGTTGAGCCCGCAGGGCGGTAACCGCAACCTGCCACCCGAATCAACGATGAACCACAAAAAAGGGCGCCCTGAGGCGCCCTTGTCGAATAAGGCTAGCAGCCCTTATTCGGCGTTGCTGATCAGCTCCAGCTCAACGCGGCGGTTGCGTTCGCGACCTTCGTCGGTAGCGTTGTCCGCTACTGGCTTGCTTTCACCGTAGCCGACGGCGCGCAGACGGTTAAGGCTGATGCCGTGAGTGCTCAGGTAGTCAACCACCGATTGCGCGCGACCCTGTGACAGGCGCTTGTTGTACTCGTCGCTACCCATAGAGTCGGTGTGGCCGGCAACGATGATTTTGACATCGGGCTCGTTGCGCAGTGACTTGGCAACCGTATCGAGAATGGCCTTGGAGTCCAGCATCAGACGGGTCTTGTCAAACTCGAAGTGTACGCCTTTCAGTTCAACGGTTTGCGAAATGACACAGCCGCGTGAGTTGACCTTGGCGCCGGGCAGGGTGCCGGGACACATATCGATTTTGTTCGGTACGCCGTCCTGATCAGTATCGAGTGCGCAACCTTTCGAGTCGACAGGAACATCGAAAGGCGTGTTTGGACACTGGTCGAAGTTGTTGGGCACTCCGTCCCGGTCGTCGTCAATGGGGCAGCCGTCCGCATTGACCTTGGCGCCTAGGGGCGTGTTGGGGCACTCATCGCGGAAATCAGGTACGCCATCTTCGTCGCTATCCAGCGGGCAGCCGGTGCTGTCTACGCGGGTACCACGGGGTGTGTTGGGGCAGCGATCAAGGCGATCGGGTACGCCATCACCATCGGAGTCCCAGTTGTAGGGCTTGGGTTTTTCACCGAAGGGCACTTCCACACCGAACAAAAAGCCGTAGGTGTAGAAGTTATCATTCTCTGTAACTTGCAGGCCGTTAACATAGTCTTCTTTAATGGTATCAACCTGGTAGCGGGCTTCCAGGCGCAGGGCGACGGTGTCGAGTTCATAGCGAATACCAGCAATGGCATCGGCGCCCATATCGCTTTGCGTAGAACCAAGAAAATCGATTTCGTGGTAGGTGGCGCCCAAACCGAAATAGGGTTGGGCGGGACTGGCTTCGAGCTCAAAAGCGCCGAAGGGAAAGTATAGTAGGTCTATACCGCCAGCGGTGCGTTGGTAGTCATCACCAGCTGATTCGGTCAACTCTCCGTAGTTGATCTGGCCCTCAACCAAAAAATAGGCGCTGAGGGGCTTGCCGATACCAATTTTAAACTCGGTGCCGTTGTCGTAATCTTCATCATCGGCCACGGTTGTACCAACCATGCCGTGGATGCGCCAGCGGTCGTCAATAGTGGTCTGGTCGTCGTCCTGTGCGAATGCGCCAAGACTGGTGCCAGCCAAGACTAGCGGTAGCACCCAGTTACGCAAATTGCTCATCAAATTGTTCTCCATGTAGCACCCAATAGCAAAGCGCGACCGGTAAAGGTCGCGCTAATCTTAATAATGTTCTTTATGGTTGCAGGAAGCCAAATAATTGGTCTAGCAAATCCTGTAACTCCGACGGTGACTGCTCGCTCAGTGTCTGGAGCAAATCAGCCAAGGGGCCGAGATTCTCCGCCGGGTCGCCGCCGCCACCCAGATCGCCCAGTACCGCTTGGCATTCCTCAGACTGGAAGGCAGGGTCCTGGAACGCGCCTGGATCAGCCGTCAACAGTGCCGTTAATAGGTCGGTCACAACCGCGGTGGTCGGGTCAAGAACACAGGAGTCGAGAACATCAACCACAGGCCCAAGGCCTTCATCGCCTAGCAATGCGTTGGTAATCACACCAAGTCCGCCAACTGGGCTGGTTGGGAAGTTCTCGTTCAGCTGAGCGAAGTCACCTGACAGGAGAGCCACAATCAGCTCATCAGTGGGGATCGGTCCATCAAGAGCCGCCAGTACTGGATCCGCTACCAAGCTAACACCATACAACAGAGGCAGAACAACACCTGCAGGCAGTTCACCATTGGGGCCAAGGCCCGCGCCCAGAGTCAGAACGGGTTCGAGAATACCACACAATTCGCTGGAGAAGGTCAGCAAATCGTCGTCAACAACGGGCAGTGCCAGCACGGTAGAGCTTTCCACTGTGGTGATTTCATTCTCGTCGAGAATATTGTCGCCATTGTTGTCGATAAAGGCGCGAACACAAACTGTGCCCAGACGCAGGGTGCCATCGGCCTTCAGCTCGCCCTTGTTTTCGGTGCTGAAACTGGAGGTTTCACCGCCATCAGGGAGTTGGTCCAGGCCGGGGATGGGTGTGTCGCCCGGGCTGGGCAGGTTGCCCGTCGGGTCGGCGCTGGTGATACAGGTTCCGTTATCGCCGGCATAGCCGCGTTCCGCGATAAAGATGACGGACGGGTTGTCAGTCACATCTGTAGTCGGTGTGTCATTACCCGCGTCCACATCGCTTTGGAACAGAGCGTAGGCGTAGAACTGCTGCTGGGCTGGCGCATAGTTGGTGCCGTCCTGCAGGGTGCCGACGGTGTCCTGGCGACCCACACAGGAGAAGGCATCGACCTGGGGATCGCTACCCGATTCAGATTGCAGCAGGTGCAGCTCCACCAGGTCGTCTTCTACTGTGTCGATGGTACGTTGTGCTTGAAGGTTGCTCACACCGTCCAGGTAGGTCGCGGTCAACACCACAGCACCATCGATGCCGTCAGCGCGGTCTTCCCGTTCGCTTACCACGGTAGTTGCCGATTCAGCTTCGGGGGCCGCTTCGAGAATGGTGTCACTGCTCAGGCTCCAGCTTACCGCTGCATCCGGGCATTGTACGGCGTCAGTATTCGCTTCGAATTCAACGAACTGACACATCGCGCGGTAGCCGATACTGGGGCTCAGGGCGTTGAGAGTAATAAGGTCATTCTCACCTTCGGCGGGTTCCATGCCGTCAATGCGTTCGATGCTCAGGCTGCCGACTTCGGCGTCGACCAGATGCAATTCCAGCTCGTCTTCAACCGCGATCTCGCTGCCGCTTTGGTCAACGTAGGTGTAGGTGCCATTGACGGTACTGCGGGTATCCGCTTCATCCAACTCCTTGTAAGCGGAGCGGCTGATAAAAGTGGCGTCGCCATCGGTTTCGTCGAGGTCAATGCTGTAAATTGTAGTTGGGTCGGCAGACCAGGCCAGGCTGTTTGCGCTGGAGCACTGATAGCGAATCAGCGCGGGCTGACTGGCGTTGGCCGGGTTCAGGTAGCTTACCTTGGCAACCATTTGCAGACGCTGTGCGGCGGGGACATCAATAGAGTCCGCGCCCAGGCCGCGACATTGCGACAGCGAGGTTTCGCTCAGCAGCAGACCGTTTTCTCCGCAGACATTGCCATCGGGGTTGGTAATGGCGCAAATATCCACGCTGCTAACCTGGGCCGGTACGATCTGCACAGGCAGGGTGGCGATGCGGGGTGCGTCAATATTGTCGCAGGAATCCGCGGGGTCGATGGTGTAGATATCGAAGGCGACCGGTGACGGTGTGGCTGCAGCCGGGTCGAAGGGGTTGCTGAATACTACGGGAGCCACACCGGAGGTTGAGGGCTGCGGTGCGCCGAATTCCGCAAAGTCACTGGAGGAGCAGAACTTCACCAGGTTAGTGCGGTTTTCCGGAGTGGAGGAGTTTTGCAGGGATTGCAGTAACTGATAGACCGTGCTGAAGGTCTCGTCGGCCACCGCGGGGTTGATCGGGATAATATTCACGCCGCTGATAAAGGGCAGGCCGCTTGGAATGGGCGGCAGGATAAATACTTTACCGATCAGGGTTTTGTTTTCGTAAACGCCCTGAACGGTTGCTTCGATCGCGCTGTCATCGGTCATCAGGCGAACGCTGCTGAGGATGTCCTGCACGTCGCCCAGAGAGGCGGCGTCGCGGATACTGCTGGCCAGTGTGGCAACGGCGGGGGTGCCCACACCTGACAGGCTCCAGGTGGCTGCACGGGTGACGTTGAGCTCCGGAAGCAGGTTGGTTTCAACGCCATCGGTTTGCGCGCCCAGCATTTGTACCGAGATGCTGTTGTTACCGGTGCCGGGCAGGTTTGCGCGGGGCTCACCTGAGGGGCCGGCGCTGGTGCGAGCAGTTGAGGGCTGGAAGACCAGGCGCAGGGTGTCTTTATCCAGTTGGAGACCCAGACGGTCGGGGCTGCGGGAGCCGCCGCCACCGCCGCAAGCTACCAAAAGGCTCGAGCTGAGCGTTAGCGACAGGATTATTTTACTGAACTTCATCTTATTCCCCTCCCGGAACGGGCAAAGTCACGCGATCAAACGTTGGGTTATTACGATTTCTATACGTAGTTTCACGGAATTGAAAGCTAAAAACAACTGTATATTTGGCTAAAATCAATCGTTAGATTCGGTGTGAGAATTATTACCGTTTCTTGGCGGCTAAGAAAGCACAGTTAATGTGCGTTATGAAGTGTTTTGCCAGTTTTTGGCGCAATGGCGCCCCGGACGGGGCGCCTGTCGGTCTTATTCCGCGTAGCTTGCGAGGGGCGGGCAGGAGCAAATCAGGTTGCGATCACCGTAAACATTATCGATCCGGTTCACCGTGGGCCAGTATTTGCTGTCGCGAAGCGAGGCGGCGGGAAACGCCGCTTCGTCGCGGCTATAGGGACGATCCCAATCCTGTGTGCAGATATCAGCCTGGGTGTGGGGGGCGTGAACCAGCGGGTTGTTGTCCCTCGGCAGGGCGCCGGATTCCACTTGCTCGATTTCCTGGCGGATGCTGATCATTGCTTCACAGAAGCGATCCAGCTCGAGCTTTGACTCGCTCTCCGTGGGCTCGATCATCAACGTTCCCGGTACGGGGAAAGACATCGTCGGCGCGTGGAAACCGTAGTCCATCAGGCGCTTGGCGATATCTTCCTCGCTGATACCGCTGCTTTCCTTGAGGGGGCGCAGGTCGATGATGCATTCATGGGCAACGCGGTTATTGCGGCCGGTGTAGAGGACTTCGTAGCTGCCCGCCAGACGCTGCGCGATGTAGTTGGCATTCAATATCGCGGTCGCGGTAGCCTGGCGCAGGCCCTCACCGCCCATCATGCGAATGTACATCCAGGAAATGGGCAGAATGCTGGCGCTGCCATAGGTGGCCGCCGATACCGTGTCGTTGCCGCTGGCGAGACCGTCGATGGCCGATACCGGGTGATTGGGCAAGAAGGGCGCGAGGTGGGCTTTTACGCCAATGGGGCCCATACCCGGGCCGCCACCGCCGTGGGGAATACAGAAGGTTTTGTGCAGGTTCAAATGCGAGACGTCGGCGCCAAATTCGCCGGGGGCGGCAACGCCGACCAGCGCGTTCATATTGGCGCCGTCCACATAGACCTGACCGCCACAGCGGTGGGTGATGTCGCAGATTTCGCGAATCCCTTCTTCAAACACGCCGTGGGTGGAGGGGTAGGTCACCATTAGAGCGGCGAGCTCGTCGCTGTGCTGCTCGGCCTTGCTGCGCAGGTCATCGAGATCGACATTGCCTTTCTGGTCGCAGGCCACGATGACAACGCGCATTCCCGCCATGGCCGCTGAAGCGGGGTTGGTGCCATGCGCTGAGCTGGGAATCAGGCAGATGTCGCGACCGAAATCGCCGCGGCTTTCGTGGTAGCGCTTGATTGCCAGCAGGCCCGCATATTCACCCTGGGAGCCGGCGTTGGGCTGCATGGAGAACTTGTCGTAGCCGGTACAGGCGACCAATTGTTTCTCCAGCTCGTCAACCAGTTGCAGGTAGCCCTGCACCTGATTGGTGGGGGCAAAGGGGTGAATGCGCCCAAACTCCGGCCAGGTAATGGGGATCATTTCACTGGTGGCATTGAGCTTCATGGTGCAGGAGCCCAGGGCGATCATCGAGTGGTTGAGCGCAATATCCCGGCGTTCCAGCCGGTTCATATAGCGCAGCATTTCGGTTTCAGAGTGGTATTGGGAAAAGACCGGATGAGTCAGGTAAGGTGATTGGCGAACCAGGCCGGAGGGAATGCCGGGGTAATCCTCCAGTTGGGCGTCAATTTCTGCAACCGTGGGCAGGGCCTTATCGCCGGCAAAGATCTGCCACAGGGCGTCCAGGTCCGCGGCGCTGCAGGTTTCGTCGAAGGCGACGCCAAGCCGGCCGTCGAAGCGACGCAGATTCAGCTGTTGGGCTTCAGCAGCATCGGCGAGGCTTTCGGTCTTGTCCGCGGTATCGATGGTGATGGTGTCGAAAAACTGGGTGTTAACCTGATATCCCAGTTGACGCATGCCAGCGGCAAAGATACCCGCGAGGCGGTTGATACGCAGTGCAGTGCGCTGCAGGCGCTCCGGACCGTGGTAGATGGCATAAAACACCGCCATGATGGCCAGCAGTGCCTGAGACGTACAGATATTCGAGGTCGCCTTTTCGCGGCGGATATGTTGCTCCCGGGTTTGCATGGCCATGCGCAGGGCGGGCTCGCCGCGGGCGTCAACGGAGACACCGATGATCCTGCCGGGAACAGAGCGTTTGTATTTGTCCCGCGTCGCAAAGAAGGCGGCGTGGGGGCCGCCAAAGCCCATTGGTACCCCAAAGCGCTGGGCACTGCCGATAACAATATCGGCGCCCTGTTCACCGGGAGGGGTCAGCAGCAGCAGGCTCATGATATCCGCCGCGACAACGGTCATTACCTCGCGGGACGACGCCAGCGCGGTAATATCGCTGAGCGAGCTGAGTTGACCGTCGCTACCTGGATATTGGAGCAAGACGCCAAAGCAGTCGGTTTCAGCGAGCTGCGCTGCCACATTGGCGACCACAACTTCCATGCCCAGTGGTGCCGCGCGGGTTTGCAGTACCGCAATGGTCTGCGGGTGGCAGTTTTCGTCGACCAGGAACACATTGCTGCGATTCTTGCGGGCCAGCCGCTTACACATCGCCATAGCTTCCGCGGCGGCGGTGGCTTCGTCGAGTAGCGACGCGTTGGCCAGGTCCATACCGGTGAGGTCGATAATCATTTGTTGGAAATTAAGAAGGGCTTCCAGGCGTCCCTGGGCGATCTCAGGCTGGTAGGGGGTGTAGGCGGTGTACCAGCCGGGGTTTTCCAGTACATTGCGAAGAATGACCGTCGGGGTTACGGTGTCGTGATAACCCATACCGATAAAAGACCGCGCAATCGTGTTCTTCTGGGCAATATTCCGCAGTTCCTGCAGTGCCGCCGCCTCGCTGCTGGCCTCAGGCAGTGGCAGGGCTTTCCGCAAAATTGCCGCTGGCACGGTTTGCTCGACCAAATCTTCTAATGAGCTTGCGCCAACGGCATCGAGCATGCTTTGCATCTGCTCCGCATTCGGGCCAATGTGGCGGGAAATAAAGTCTTGGTCGGAACTCAATTGCGACAGGGAGTGAGACATAATTAAGCGGTGCCTAGATGGTGGAAAAACGGGCGCTATTAAAGCATATTTGGGCTTATATTTCCGCTGCTTATTGTTGGGAAAAGTGTCAATACATAGGTAAATACCCCCATTCAAGGGGTGTATGCCAGTGTGGCAAACTCCCGGCCGGGTTTCGTGTAATAGTGGCCAAAAGGCGGAATGTTTAAAACGTGTTATTAGGGGGTGGAATGGCAGCGGTTTTTCGGCAGGGAGCGTCGATTTTATTGCTTCTCGTTGGGCTTTCAGCCTGCGTGCCGGCGGGGCGTATTGGCGGCCAGGCGGCGCCGCAGCAGGTCGGGCGTGAGCAGCGTATCGCTTCGCTGGAAACGGCGTTGGCCGATGCGCTGATCCAGATTGAGAAACTGAAGGCTCACGAGGAAGAGAGCGGCGGTTCGGATCAAATGCCGCCGGATGCCCGGGATGGGTATTGCTACGCCCGTATGTTGGTGCCCGCCCAGTATGTGAAACGCACCGAGCAGCGCATTGTCAAAGAGGCGACCGAGCGACAGGAGACCGTTCCTGCACGCCTGCAGTGGGTGGAAGAGCGAATTCTGGTTAGCGAAGAGCATGTTCAGATCAGGGTTGTGCCGGCGACGTATAAGTGGGTGGAGGAGCGTATTGAGGTCATGCCGGCTCGAAGTCGGCAAGAATTGGTCAAGCCGGCGCGATACAAGACTGTCACCGAGCAAGTGCCTGTCACCCCTGAAACCACCGAGTGGCGGCCAGGGCGCGGCACGAACGAGAAAATTGACGAAGAAACCGGCGAGATTATTCACCAGGTCCGCATTCCACCAACGTATCGCGATGTGAAGAAAAAAGTGCTTGCCGAGCCGCCGGTCTACCGCAAGGTTATCGAGCCGGCAGTATATGAAGTGACCCGGAAAAAAGTGGTCGATGTTCCCGAGCATACCGAAAAAGTGGTGGTTCCCGCCGAATACAAGACGGTGCGGGTACAGAAGGTTGTGGTGCCAGAGAAAGTGGTTCGCCACCGTGTTCCCCCGGTGTATGAAAGCTTTAGTTACCGGGAAAAGGTTGCCGACGAAAAACTCGATTGGCGCCGAATTCTTTGTGTGAAAGACAAAACCGAATCGCGTATTCGCAAGCTACAGTCGGCACTGAACGCAGCGGGTTATGACGCCGGGTATGCAGACGGGATTATCGGCAAAAAAACCAAGGAAGCAGTGCATCGCTTTCAGACGGATCGCGGTCTTGCGACCGGGCGTTTGTCAGTGGAAACTTTTGACGCCCTGCAGGTGCCCTATTAGTTCTAAAGCGCTCTGTAGCGAGCATTGCATAACGGAGTCATAGCACCGCACAATAGCGGGATGACGAGCTTACAGTGTTTGCTTAAGGAAGTGCGGGATTGCCGGGTGTGTGAGGCGGTCCTGCCGTTGGGCCCGAGGCCGGTGGTGGTGGCGAGCACGGAGGCGCGCCTGATGATCATTGGCCAGGCGCCCGGGACGCGGGTTCACGCCACTGGTATTCCCTGGAACGACCCCTCGGGAGACCGCTTGCGCTTGTGGTTGCAGCTCGGCCGGGAGCAGTTTTACGAAGATCCCCGCATAGCCATTATGCCGATGGGGTTCTGTTATCCGGGCAAGGGCAAATCCGGTGACCTACCTCCCCGTGCGGAATGCGCGCCGCTTTGGCATGAGCGCCTGCTCAACATGATGCCCAATATCGAGCTTGTTCTGTTAATCGGCCAATACGCCCAAGCTTATTATCTCAATGATGATCACAAAACCCTTGCCGAGCGGGTCCAGGCATACAGTCAGCCGCAGCGAATGCCTGGTGAGCGCTACCTTCCTCTGCCACACCCCTCGCCGCGCAATCGCCGGTGGTTGAGCCAAAATCCCTGGTTTGAAAGTCAGACTGTACCGCTTCTTCAGGAGCGAATCGCCAACCTATTGTTTTAAAGGAATCACCGATGGCCAAACACCTAGGTCCCTGGCAACAACTCAGTACGGAAGTGGTGTATGAGAACCCCTGGTTGCGGATTGAGCACCACGAGGTGCTGACTCCCGCCAACACCGAGGGGATATACGGAAAAATCTGCTTCAAAAATATTGCGGTCGGTGTTGTACCGGTCGATGGCGATGGGATGACCTGGCTGGTGGGGCAGTATCGCTATCCCCTCGACCAGTACAGCTGGGAGATCCCCGAGGGCGGAAGTGCGTTGGGGGCGAGTACGGTGGCCACCGCGCACCGGGAGCTCGCTGAGGAAACCGGTTTGCGGGCGGGCCGGATGTATCAATTATTGAACCTTCATACGACTAATTCGGTCAGTGATGAGTGTGCGGAGGTTTTTCTCGCCCTGGATTTAATGGCGGGCGAGTCGAGCCCAGAGGACACTGAGGAGCTGGTAGTGCAGCGTTTGCCACTGACAGAAGCCATAGCAATGGCAATGGATGGCCGCATCAGTGATGCGATTAGTGTTGCTGCACTACTCAAGCTAAGTGTGCTGTTGGGGCGCAGTGATGGTAGTATCGAGCGCCTGACCGCAAGTTTGGAACGAGTTGAATAATTCAGTGCTACAGGAAAAGATGATGAAAAAACTATTCGTATTAGTGATGTCGGTGGTGTTCAGTGTCGCTGCCTATGCTGCCGAAGAGGGAACCGTAACGGCTTCCCATCACACCACAACAAAGACCTCCAGCTTTAATCAAGAGCAGGTATTGAAGAAAGCGGAGGGCTTTTTTGGTGACGTATCAGAGGGTTTGGCCAAGGCTATCAGCAAGGTTTTTGAAGAACAGGGAGAGCCCAATGCGATTATTGCCGGAGAAGAAGTGTCTGGCGCCGTTGGGGTCGGCTTGCGCTATGGTCGCGGTCAGCTGGAACTGGCCAGCGGTGAGGCCAGTGATATTTTCTGGCAGGGGCCGTCGGTCGGTTTCGATGTTGGCGGTAATGCCTCAAAGGTTTTTACCCTGATCTATAACCTGGATGATGCCGAAAAGCTGTTCCAGCGTTTCCCTGGGGTTGAGGGGAGTTTTTATTTCGTTGCTGGTGTGGGTGTGAATTATCAGCAGAGTGGCGATATTATCCTTGCTCCAATCCGTACCGGCGTGGGTTTGCGTAGCGGTGCCAATATTGGTTATCTCCACTACACGAAGAAGAAATCCTGGGTTCCTTTCTAAGGGATCTCGGTGCGATTGGTGAACTGAGCCTTCATCCAATAAATCGGCCAACAAAAAGGCCCGGAGCGGACATTCCTCTCCGGGCTTTTTTTTGGCTCCGGAATCAGGCGCCTGTGGTGTCGTTTTCCGCTTCGTCCTTGTCTTCTGCGGAGTCAGCGTCCGTCGCTGTAGACGAGGGCCCGGACGTCTCGCTGGCATTCAGTGGTACAACTTTGTTTTCCTGTTGTTGTTGATGGGCTTCGTGCAGTTTGGTCAGGTAAATGCAAAGGTAATTGACAACAATCTGGCAGCGCAGGGATATCACCAGATCAAAGGCATGTTGTGCGTCCGGCAGTTCTGCGTAGGCCACCGGGCTGGTTGACTGCTGGCGCAGTTGCTCGTAAAACACGCGCCCTTCCTGCACGGGAACCAGCGTGTCCGCTTCACCGTGGATGATCAGAAAGGGGGGCGCATCCGGGTTGATCCACGAAAGGGGCGAGGCCATCTTCCATAGTGCTTCGTCTTCGCTCAGCGTCTTTTTGAGCACCTTCTGCGAGATCCAGGCTTCCAGGCCAACGTTTTCGCGTTGCAATTGGCTATTGGTAAAGTCGTAAACCCCGTAGAAGGGCACGCAGCCCTGAACGCGGGTATCTGCGCCTTCAAATCCAGGTTGGAATTCCGGGGCATTGGGGCTCAGTGCCAGCAGGCTGGACAGATGCCCGCCAGCGGAGCCTCCAGTGGCGACAACAAAATTGGGGTTGCCACCGTAGCGGCCAATATTTTCTTTCACCCACGCCAGGCCGCGCTTGCAGTCAATAATGTGCTCCGGAAAGGTCGCGGTGGGGCTGAGGCGGTATTGCACCGCTACGCAGACCCAGCCGTTTTCGGCCATTTGGGTCATTAACGGCAGGGCTTGTTGCTCTTTACTGCCAAAGTTTTGCATCCAGGCGCCGCCGTGAATCTGGAACAGCACTGGCGCATTTTCAGGGCAGTCGCTGCGGTGGTAAATATCGACATACAAAGTGCGACCATTCACCGTGGTGTAGGGGACATCTCTGTGGCATTTCACTGCAGGCCGTTTAAAGGCAAAGGGATTGAGCAGCCGTTCGGCGTCGGGGCTGTGGAGCAGCAGGTCCTTCGCCGCCACGGTGCTGTCTGTGGGCTTGTTCAGCGCGTAGTTCACGGCTTGTTGCATGATGGGGGCAGCGCGTTGGCCACGGAAATAAAAGATCGCCAGGGCAATCCAGCTAATGATGGTGATTGCCAGCCCCAGTGCATCAGCAAAGCCGCTTAATTCGCCAAACAACACGATCAAGAGGGTGAGTGCCGCTTCAACTGCAATCAGGTGTAAACCGAGCTCCCCGGCAAAAAAACCGAAGATAAAACTGAAAATGCCCAGCATCTCGGGTTTCGATTTCCAGGGGTGGTAAGCGTTCCAGGCGGTCCAGCCCCAAATCAATGACAGCAATAACATCTAGCGTCTCCACAGGTGAGGTGAGCGAGTAGGCGTTAGATCATAGAGGATGCAGAATGTGATCGCTATACCTGATAAGGCGGGAGTGGGGGGCGGAATATTACGGCAGGTGGGACAGTGGGTTTGTGCGGTAGGAGAGAAATGACGGGGCTGCATAGCAGCCCCGAAAAGATCAGAACTGCGATTCGGGAAGACGAACCACCAGGCCATCCAACTCGTCCGTTACCATGATTTGGCAGCTCAGGCGGCTGTTGTCGGCGGGCTCCAGAACGCAGTCGAGCATATCCTTCTCAACACTGTCAGGTTCGCCGGTTTTGTCCTGCCACGCTTCGTCGATGTAGCAGTGGCACGTTGCGCAGCTGCAGGCGCCGCCGCAATCGCCGAGAATACCGCTGACACCGTTTTCAGTCGCGGCCTGCATCAGGTTGACGCCTGACTCTACATGGACTTCTGTAGCCTCACCGGAGTGGGAAATAAATGTAATAACGGGCATTGAATTTACAACCTCTTAAAAATTGGTCAGTGCGATTTGACGGTTAGTCTACAAACAGATCTTTCAGATCCGCGGATTCATCCACAACCCGAGCTGGGTCAGCGGTCTTGCCTTCGGCCAGGAAGCGTTTTGCCATCATGAATTCCTTGGGACGGTTGATGGCATCCACAGCGAGCAGTTTGTCTCCCGCGTAATAGAAGGCGGCGAAGCTGCGGCCTGTGGTGTGATCCCCACGCAGGACAACCTTGTCGAAGCCCTGAGAGAATCCTGCGATCTGGAGTTTCAGATCGTATTGGTCGGACCAGAACCAGGGCAGTGCGCGGTAGGCTTCCAGTTTGCCACACAGCGCTTTGGCCGCAATTTTGGCTTGATCGTTGGCGTTTTGCACTGATTCGAGGCGCAGACGACGATCGTAGATGGGGTTGTAATGATTAGTACAGTCACCGGCTGCGACAATGTCGTGGTCGCTGGTGCGGGCGAATTCGTCCACAACAATGCCATTGTCAATTTCCAGGCCGGCCTCTTCGGCGAGTTCGGTCTCGGGAACAACACCTACGCCGATGAGGACGATATCTGCGGGCAGCGTCTTGCCGTCGGCGAGTTTTACGCCGGTCACACAGTTTTCACCTTCAATGGCTTCGATAGATGCATCGGTGATGATCTCTGTGCCTTCCTCGTTGTGGATACGGGTATAGAACGCCGAAATTTCGGGGGAGGTGACCCGTGCCAGAACCCGTGGCAACGCCTCAAGGACGGTCACGTTCATGCCCATTTTGCGCATCGACGCTGCCGCTTCAAGGCCAATGTAACCACCGCCAATAACAACTGCGGATTTGCCCGCGCCAATGTATTTGCGGATTTGGTGAGCGTCGCGCAAGTCGCGCAGATAGCAAACACCGTCTTTGTCACTTCCTGGAATGGGGATCTTGCGAACACGTGCGCCAGTGGTAAGGGCCAGCTTTGTGTAAGGAATTTCGGCGCCGTCGTGAAGAATGACTTTTTTGGCATCGCGATCAATTTTGGTCACGCGGCTGCCAAGCACGAGATCGACGTTGTTTTTTTCATAAAACTCAGCCGGTCTGATCAGCAGGTCGCTGTCACTCTTGTCACCGTTAAGGGCGCCTTTTGAAAGCGGCGGACGGTGATAGGGAGCCATAGGGTCTGCACCCACCAAAGATATTTGGCCTTCCCAACCTTCCTGACGCAGCGATGCGGCCAGTTGGGCTGCGGCGTGGCTGCCCCCGATAATTACGCAGTGTTCTGTACTCATTTTTGAGACCTCAATATTGTTCAGGTGAATCTATCGTTCACTTTAACTGTCAGATTATTACTATTTGGTCGGAACTTTGAGCCTGCGGTGTAACTGCGATACCCCAGAATAAGCAGGTCAAGCATCCGGTGCCAGGGTGCCGAAAGCGGTGCGTTGATGTTGATTCCCAGGAGGAGAGTTATATCTTTCCAACGTCAATGGGCCTGATACTACGGCTGCCGCGCCATAGGTATACAAAAAACGTTGTGGGCTTGTATATCCCACATCATCTTTTTTCATCAATCTGTAATGCGATCAGTACCGGCGCGGTATTGTCGGTGATTTTGAGGTCAAATGCTATTGCTGTCAGGGTCAAAATTCGGTATGCGGCATGCTGTGGGCGTGGCTGCCGGCGTGATGTGGCGTAAAAAACGGCTCTGATCGGATAGGGCAGTTTCAAGGATTGCCAATTTTGACTGCTGCCGAGATACTTGCCCGCTGCTATTTTTAACTGGGACAAACTATGGCGGCAAATCTGATTACCCGGGCGGGTTACGACGCCTTAAAGGCCGAATTGGATCAACTTTGGCGGGTAGAGCGTCGCGACGTGACCAAGAAGGTTGCCTGGGCGGCGAGTTTGGGCGATCGCAGTGAAAATGCGGACTATCAATATAACACGAAGCGTCTGCGGGAGATTGATCGGCGCGTGCGCTACCTGCGCAAGGCG
>JBFEVY010000290.1:0-4672 GCA_041546665.1 Spongiibacteraceae bacterium
GCACTGGGTCACCCGCTGGGCTGCTCCGGTACACGCATTCTGGTCACCCTGATCCACGCACTGCGCAATCGCGGCCTCAAGCGCGGTGTTGCCAGCCTGTGTATCGGTGGTGGCGAGGCAACCGCGGTTGCCCTCGAACTGATCTAAACCCTTCCGCTTTAAACGGTTTGCGGCGTCCGGAGCTTGGCTCCGGCGCCGCCTTTTCCCTCCCCAAGTACCTTCTTCCTCTCGTTGCTTTCCCTGCATTGCCCAGTTTTCAGCGGGTGGGACGCATTCCGCCGACCGTACCTCGGTATTTGCCGGGCTGAACATGCTTCACCTACTGCCTGACGGATATTGCCAATCTGTCCTTGATCGATTTTGTCAGCGGCATGAGCAGCTGCGACATTGTGAGCGATTGCTGGGTCAGAACATACTCTCTGGCAACAAGGGCAGGCCCGATTGAGTACCGGGCGGGCTTATCATTTCGTTTGTCAGGGGAGAGACATATGTCTTCAGCGGCAGAAATTCTCAGCCAGGAGTTTACCTTAGGGTATACCTATACCCGGTCTACCGGACCGGTCGTGGGACGGTTTTTAACCGGCCTGCGCAATCGCGAGTTTGTCGGAATCAAAGGTAGCGACGGGCGGGTACTGATGCCGCCCATGGAATACGATCCTGTTGATGCCGCGGAGCTCAGTGAGTTTGTCAGCACTGCCGACTGTGGCGAAGTGGTGAGCTGGAGCTGGGTAAGTCAGCCACGCGATGCGCACCCTAGTGACAAACCCTTTGCCTGGGCGCTGATTAAACTCGATGGCGCGGATACGCCGATGCTGCATTGGGTCGACGCAGGCGATGAGAGCGCCATGGCGACAGGGATGCGCGTCAAGGCGCGCTGGGCGGAGCAGACCAAAGGTTTTATTACCGACGTAAACGGCTTTGTGCCTGAATCGGTGGCCCTAGTTGCAGAATACGTTGCGAATGAGGCGGAGGAGCCCGTCAGCGGTATCGAAGCGCCGATCTACCTGAAGTACCAGTTCACTGCCGGGCAGGCTACGGCTCGTTATCTGGTGCAGTTGAAGAACGGCAAACTGGTAGGGCAACGTTGTCCTTCCTGTAGCAACGTTTACATTCCGCCGCGGGGCTCCTGTGCCGCTTGCGGTGTGCCAACCCAGGAAGAGGTTGAGCTGTCTAACAAGGCGACTGTGCAGTCCTACACCATTGTCTACATCCCCATTCCAGGGAACCCCATCAAGCCTCCGTATGTTATCGCCAACCTGGTGCTGGATGGAGCAAACCTGTCCTTCCTGCACTTGCTGAGCGAATGTAATAACGACGATGTGCGTATTGGTATGCGCGTCGAGGCGGTGTGGAAGCCCGAAGAGGAGTGGACTCACGCGATGGAGAATATCAAATACTTTAAGCCGATCGACGAGCCCGATATGCCGGCCGACCAAATTGGCAAACTGAAAGAAGAGGGCCGTTAAGATGCGTGAAGTTGCTATTGTTGCCTACGCTCAGTCGGACTGTCAGCGTGATGCCGGTGCGCAAAACGAAGTCGAGCTGATCATGCCGGTATTGCAGGAGGTCTATAAACAGGCCGGCCTGCGCAACGTCCAGGATGTTGATTTTACCTGCTCGGGAAGCTGCGACTACCAGCAGGGTGCAGCGTTTGCCTTTGTCTCCGGTGTGGACGCCCTGGGCGCCGTGCCGCCGATTAAAGAATCCCACGTTGAAATGGATGCCGCCTGGGCACTCTATGAAGCCTGGCTGAAAATTCAAATGGGCATGGCCGACTCGGCGTTGCTCTACGGCTTTGGTAAGTCTTCGCCGGGCGAACTGCCGATTGTGCTGTCGCAACAGCTCGACCCCTACTACCTGGCGCCACTGTGGGTGGACAGCATTGCTTTTGCTGCGCTTCAGGCGCGGACTATGTTGGATCAGGGGCTGATTTCTGAAGCGGATATGGCAGAAGTGGTGGCCCGTTCTCGTCGCAACGCCCTGCAGAACCCGCACGCACAGTTAAAAGGCGAGTTCTCCGTTGAGGAACTGCTGGCCGAGCCTATGTATGAGTCGCCGCTGCGCCGTCACGACTGTTGCCCGGTATCCGACGGTGCCTGTGCGATGGTGATCTGTACTGTTGAAAAGGCTAAAGAGTGGGGCAAACCTTACGCCGTGATCAAAGGCATCGATCACCGTATTGAAACCCACCATATCGGCTCTCGTGACCTGACCCGCTCGGTGTCTACCGAACTCGCTGCAGAGGCGGTTGGCGTGAATAACGGGAAAGTGGATATCGCTGAGTTGTATGCGCCGTTCAGCCATCAGGAAATCATTCTCAAGCGGGCGTTGAATCTCGGTGATGATACGGTAGTGAATGCCAGCGGGGGTGTGCTCGCCGGTAACCTGATGATGGCATCGGGCCTGTCGCGTATTGGTGAAGTCGCAATGCGCCTGATTGCGGGCGAGGGTAAGCGGGGCGTCGCCCACGCCACTTCTGGTCCCGCACTGCAACAAAACCTGGTAACTGTTCTGGAGGCTCAATAATGGCTCAACTCGCAGCGGTGGTCGGTGTTGGCCAGACCAAATACAAAACCAAGCGCAAAGACGTGTCAATTGCGGGCCTGGTTCGCGAAGCGGCCCAGAACGCCCTGAATGACGCCGGCCTTGGCTGGAATGATATTGATGCGGTGATTGTCGGCAAGGCGCCGGATATGTTCGAGGGCGTTATCATGCCCGAGCTCTATCTGACTGATGCCCTGGGTTGTAACGGCAAACCTATGTTGCGTGTACACACTGCGGGTTCAGTAGGGGGTTCCACCGCCATTGTGGCCGCCTCTTATGTGCAAAGCGGTGTGTTCAAGCGCATTCTGACTGTGACCTTTGAGAAGCAATCCGAATCCAATGCAATGTGGGCGCTGTCGAATCCGCAGCCCTTTTCCGCTCACTTGAATGCCGGGGCAGGTGGCTACTTCGCGCCGATTATTCGCGAATACGTACGACGTTCGAATGCGCCCTACGATGCTGGCATCAAAGTGGCGGTGAAGGATCGTCTGCACGGCGCCAAGAACCCGTTGGCACATTTGCAGTTGCCAGAAATCACCATGAAAGAAGTGGAAGACAGCCCCATGTTGTGGGAGCCACTGCGCTTCCTGGAAGCCTGTCCCTCATCTGACGGTGCCTGCGCGATGGTTATCGCCAACGAAGAGCTGGTGGCGGAATCACCCGGTACCCCGGCCTGGATTCGCGGTAGCGCAATGCGCTCCGAGCCCACTATGTATGCGGGCCGGGAAGAGGTGAATCCGCAGGCCGGTATCGACTGTGCCAAAGACGTCTACAAACAGGCTGGCATCAGCGATCCGCGCAAAGATCTGGACTGCGCCGAAGTGTATGTGCCGTTTTCCTGGTACGAGCCGATGTGGCTGGAGAACCTGGGCTTTGCCGAAGTTGGCAAGGGCTGGGAGCTCACCATGAGCGGCGCGACTTCCCTCGATGAGGGCGGTGATATTCCCTGGAACTGCTCGGGTGGCGTTTTGTCGTCAAACCCCATCGGTGCTTCGGGCATGATTCGCTTTGCCGAGGCTGCGCAGCAGGTGCGGGGTCTGGCCGGTGCGCATCAGGTAGAGGGCGCGAAAACTGCCCTGGGCCACGCCTATGGTGGTGGTGCCCAGTTCTTCTCCATGTGGGTGGTGAGCAGCGAAAAAGGCTAAATCACGCCTTGGTTGCATAGCCGTCCGCTCGGTCTCGTCCCTTGGGGGGATGGCTGCTTTGGCAACCAGTTGTTAGATTTTTGCATTCAGCCATTGGGCCTTGCCGCGCTGGCGCGGTAAGGTTCAGATATAAGACTAATATAGTGTTTGGCGCTGGCGCCATTCTGGGGACTTTTGACTATGAGCATGCATTTCAATCTAGCCGATTTATTTGAGGCCGTGGCGGACAAGGTGCCGGAGCGCGAAGCTCTGGTCTGCGGTGACGACCGCGCCACCTTCAGCGAGCTGGAGCAGGGTGCGAATCAAATGGCGCATTATCTGAAAAGCGCCGGTGTACAGGCCGGGGATCATGTTGGCCTGTATATGTACAACTGCAGCGAATACCTGGAGGCCATGCTGGCCTGTTTTAAAATTCGCGCGGTGCCGATCAATGTTAATTACCGCTACGTTAAGGACGAACTGCTGTATATCTTTGAAAACGCCGATATGGTGGCCTGTATTCACCACCGGGAGTTTGCCCCACATATTGCGGAAGTGCGCGCGTCGGCTGAAAAACTCAAGGTGTTTGTCTCGGTGGAAGACGGCAGCGGTACCGATATTGACGCTATTTCTTCGGTGGATTACGCCGAGGCCAAAGCGGCAAACAGCGTTGGGCGGGATTTTGCCGAGCGCTCGGAAAACGACTATTTTGTGCTCTATACCGGTGGCACAACCGGCATGCCCAAGGGCGTAATGTGGCCCCATAAGGCAGTATTCTTTGCCGCCATGGGCGGCGGCGGGCACTACTCGCCAAACGGCCCCTGTGAGAAACCCGCGGATATTACCGACCGTATCAGCGAGCACGCGATCAGTGGTATCGCCCTTGCGCCATTGATGCACGGCGCTTCCTGGTGGTTTGCCTGTATTCAATTGCTGGCAGGGCACAAGCTGGTGCTGAACCACAACCACTCCCTCGATGGTGATCAGGTCTGGGATATTGTCGC
>JBFEVY010000357.1:0-3418 GCA_041546665.1 Spongiibacteraceae bacterium
ACCACCATGAGTGATACCCGGAGTACGCCGCTAAGCCAGCGTTGGCTCAATCGTATTGAACACATCGGCAACCGCCTCCCGCATCCAACCGCGCTATTCATCGCCTTCTCGCTTTTGGTTGTGTTGCTCTCTGCTCTGTTCACCAGTCTCGGAAGCGTGGCCACGCATCCGGGTACCGGTGAAGTCTTTCAGGCCAAATCCCTATTAAGCAGCGATGGCCTGCGCTGGATGCTCCAACACGCGGTGAGCAATTTTATGAGCTTTGCACCGGTAGGCCCGGTGGTGGTGGCGATCATGGGGATTGCGATCGCGGAGCATTCCGGTCTACTCGGCGGCGCACTGAGCCGCCTGGCCAAGAGCGCACCTCCCAAAACGCTAAGCGCTGCGGTCGTATTTTGCGGCGTGATCTCCAGTCTCGGTTTCGATGCCGGTTACGTTGTACTGATCCCGCTGGCCGGACTGATCTTCAAGACCGCAGGACGCCCACCGCTCGCGGGTATTGCCGCCGCATTTGCAGGCGTATCAGGAGGCTACAGCGCAAACCTGATCCTCGGACCGGTTGACGCAATTCTCGGCGGCATTTCCAGCGAGGCGGTGCAATTGCTCGACCCAAATCGAGAAGTCCTCGCCAGCGCCAACTACTACTTTATTATTATCTCGACGTTGTTTATTACGCTGCTAGGCAGTCAGGTGAACGACCGCCTCATTGAGCCCCGGCTGGCCGCCCTTGCGGGGGAACCTGAACCCGACCCGGAAAGCAATCACCAGGCAGAGCCGGCGCCGAGTGATGCGCCCAACAATGCTCTGAAATGGGTTGGTCTGTTTACTCTCGCCTATATTGCCGGGCTGTTCTGGTTGGTATTGCCGGACAATGCTCTGCTGCGCAACCCTGACCCGGCGGGCTTGGCTGCACTGCCTTTGCTGAAAAGCATTGTGGTGTTTATTGCGCTTTATGCCGCCCTGGCCGGTTGTCTGTACGGGTATTTGTGTGGGCGCTATCGTAAAAGCGGCGACTGGATCATCGCCATGGAAGAAGGCGTCGCGACCCTGGCGAGCTACCTGGTATTAATGTTTTTTGCCGCCCAGTTCGTCAACTACTTCGCCTGGTCGGGCCTGGGCACGATTGCCGCGATCAATGGTGCAGAGTGGCTGAGCCGGGCGGAGTTATCCAGTACGAGTCTTTTATTGGCCTTTATCCTCACCAGCGCCGCTATCAATTTGTTGATTGGCAGTGCTTCGGCAAAATGGGCACTGATGGCGCCAGTCTTCTTGCCGATGCTGATGATGGTAGGAGTCGCGCCGGAGGCGGCGCAAATGGCGTACAGAATTGGCGACTCCAGCACCAATATCATCACACCGCTAATGCCTTATTTCGGGGTAGTTGTCGCCTTTGCACAGCGTCACCAAGCCGATACCGGCATGGGTACGCTTATCGCATTGATGTTGCCCTATTCACTGGCGTTTCTAATTGGCTGGTCGGGACTCTTACTGGTCTGGGCCGCTTTCGGCCTGCCCCTTGGCCCCGGTTAACCGGGAAGGGTCAAGCGCCGTTTTTCACCGTCGCGGCCATTTCCTCAAGCTCTGCGTGACGAACATCAGCACCTTTTACAAGGTAAATAACGTGCTCGGCAATATTGCGCGCGTGATCACCAATCCGCTCCAGTGAGCGCAGTGCCCACAGCACCTGAAGTACCGGTGAGATCGTTCGCGGATCTTCCATCATATAGGTCACGAGGCTGCGCATCGCCGTACCGTATTCCTGATCGACCGCATTGTCCTCTCGAGCAACATTCAGCGCCATATCACTGTCAAAGCGCGCAAAGGCGTCCAGCGAGTTTCTCACCATAGCCGATACGTGGTCGCCAATATGGCGTACTTCGAGCACATTGCGCGGCAGGCCACCCATCTCAACCAACTTGATCGTGGCGTCGGCGACCTTGGTGGCCTCGTCGCCCATGCGTTCGAGATCACTGAGGACCTTGCTGATCGAAAGAATCAAGCGCAAATCACTGGCTGCAGGCTGGCGGCGTGCCAGAATAATGGTGCACTCCTCGTCAATTGACACCTCCAGCGCATTGACCAGCTGGTCGTTGGCCTTCACGTCGTCCGCCATGCCGGTATCCTGCCCCATAAAGGCATTGATCGCATCGGCGAGCTGCTTTTCCACCAAACCGCCCATCTCCAGCATTCTGGTTTTGACATCGTCCAGCTCGCTGTTGAATTTCTGCGAAATGTGGTGGGCGTGAAGGTCGTGCTCATTCATGATGGAGAATACTGCTCCTGATAAAAGGTCAATCAGCCGTAACGGCCAGTAATATAGTCTTCCGTTTGCTTGTTACCCGGGTTGGTAAACAGCCGGTCGGTGCTGTCGAATTCCACTACCTTGCCCATAAACATAAACGCAGTATAGTCCGAGACCCGCGCGGCCTGCTGCATATTGTGGGTAACAATGACTATCGTATACTTATTTTTGAGTTCGTAAATCAACTCTTCAATTTTCAATGTCGAAATGGGATCCAGTGCAGAGGCTGGCTCATCAAGCAGCAAAACCTCGGGCTCCACCGCAATACTTCTGGCTATCACCAGGCGCTGTTGCTGACCACCGGAGATACTCAGGGCATTATCGTGAAGCCGGTCTTTAACCTCATCCCACAGCGCTGCACTGCGCAGTGCCTGCTCCACCGCATCGTCCAATATCCGTTTTTTACGGATTCCTTGAATCCGCAGACCATAGGCGACATTGTCGTAGATTGATTTGGGAAAGGGGTTGGGCTTTTGAAATACCATCCCCACCCGGCGCCGAATACTGGCCACATCCTCAGAGCGCTGATAGATGTTTCTGCCTTCGAGGCTGATTTTGCCGCTCACCCGACAACCGTCAATCAAGTCATTCATTCGGTTGAAACAGCGTAACAAGGTTGATTTACCACAACCGCTGGGCCCGATAAACGCCGTGACTTTTTCCCGTGGCACAACCAGATTGATATCGAACAAGGCCTGGGTGTCACCATAAAACAAGTCGAGGTGCTCCACCTTAAGAACAACATCTTGATCGACGATACCGTCGTTGTGGTAAACACGGCTCAATGACTCGATATTTATACCCGGTCTTTCTTTAGTACTCATTGATAACAATCCTTGCCGACATTCTCATCAGGACTCCAGAGACTTGTACTTTTCCCGCAAATGATTGCGGAGCGCCACGGCGGTGAAATTCAGTAACGCAATAATGATGACCAGCAATAATGCCGTGGCATATACCAGGGGACGAGCCGCCTCAACGTTGGGGCTTTGAAAGCCTACATCATAGATATGGAAACCCAGATGCATAAATTTCTGGTCCAGATGGAGGTAGGGGAAATTGCCATCCACGGGCAGCGACGGCGCCAACTTCACCACGCCAACCAGCATCAAGGGC
>JBFEVY010000353.1:0-3463 GCA_041546665.1 Spongiibacteraceae bacterium
ATCAGAATTGCCACCGACTGCTCAAAACCGCGGTTGTAACTGGAGCCCAGGCCGCGCATGTAAATGCTGGGGAAGCTGGGTATGGCGAGTATGTCGAGGTTGGGGACATAGTTGGCGACCTCGTTCATATCCCCCATATTTTTGTCGACCAGGTCATCACCGCCGATGGCACTGACCGACAGGGGGACTGATTGGGCGTCCTCTTCGCGCTTTTGTGCGGTCACCACAATTTCCTCCAGCGCGCGGCGGGGCTTTTTAGTGGCTGCGTTCTTATCGGGTTCGGCGCGCAGCGGGGTGACCAGCAGCACCAGGGCCGTGGTGCCAGCGAGCCACAATGCAAGCGCTTTGTGTGCCGGCCGGAATTTTAAATACAGACGATGCAGCAGCAGAATTGCCATTAGGCTAAGCATAAAAATAAACCTGATTATCATTGTTATAAGGCCCGACTAAGCGGGCCATGTTAAGCAAGCGACAGTATTACTGAGCCGGACTTAGGAAAACAGCCCGTGTACGTTATTGATCGTCGGTGAGCGATCAACCTCGTTGGGATTGGGGGCGGTGCCGAGTACCACGTCGCCCAGGCCCATGGAAACGCCCCACCACATTTGCTCGTGGCGGAAGTGATGCAGACGGTGCAGGCGCTGACGGCGGCGATAGTAAGCGCTGGCTGGGCGCCAGTTGACGTGGCCCAGATAGTGGCTCCACTCGTAGTTCAGCGCCAGGGTGAAAAAGGTTGCCAGTGCGCCCACTGCCAACTCAGGGCGCGGGTAAAGCCAGAAATTCAGGGCGAAAAGCACAGGAATTACAACGGGATAGACCTTCCAACTAATGGTGATATTACTCAGGTCGTTGGGGGTTTTATGGTGCGCACGGTGCTTGTTGGCCAAGGGGAAATCGCGCATCTTGCCGAAGATTTTACGGGGTTTGAAGTGCAGTAAATGTTTGTGAATTATCCATTCCTGAAACGGCCAGAAGGCGAGAATCAACAGTGGTCCAATCAGATCCGCCGGTGTCCAGTTGCCCATCGCAATGCGTGTGCTAATCAGCCCCAAAGACAATACCGTGAGAATAATCGAACTCGCGTGGCTGAACATGCCCCGCAGGGTTTCCCCGAACGTAGTGGGAATCGGAATGGGCGTGTAACTAAAATCTTTCTCTACTGACATGGCGCTATCCTCATATTGTTATTCGATGTGTGTGGTAGGTAACCGCTAGTCGTTGGCGGCATTGTGTTGTTCGTACGCGTCAAGAAACTGAAAAATGGCCTCGCTGCTGGCATCGATATAGCCTTTGGCGCACTGCCGGGCTGTAATGCGGTCACCGGCGTGAACAGCCTCAGTGATTGCCTCAAAGCTGCCGACATCTTGAACGCTTTTCTCCAGAAGGCCGGTCATTAGCTGCAGAATCGGCTGATAGGCTCGACGCATGGAGTTCATTGCTAAGCGGTAAGCAATATTGTTGCTGCACTCCACCAGGCACTCCCAGAACTCAAAGGCCAGGTACTGTCGCTGCAGGGTCTCACTGCTGGCGCGCATTTGCTCCAGCAATGCGTCGAGCTTTGCCGCCTGCTCATCGCTGCGGTTGCTCGCGGCATCGGCGGCAATTTCCGGTGACAGGGCCTGGCGCATCCGCACAATGCTTCTCGCCACTCGGCTTTGCACCTGGCCGAATTCGTTGACCAGCAGGCTGGCCAGCAGCTCGAGACCCGCTTCCGCCTGAAAATCCAGCACCGTTGTGGCGCCGCCGTGGCGAACCTGTACTAGTCCGGCCTGCTGCAGGCGCTTGATGCCCTCGCGTACCGCGCCGCGGTTTACGTTAAGCAGTTCGCAGAGCACTCGCTCTGATGGCAGCTCGTCGCCGGGTTTCAGCTTGTGGCTGACAATCCGCGCCCGCAGTTGCTCAAAGACTTCTTCTGAAAGTGACTGCTTTTTTACTGCCTCAAACATTGCTCTGCCCTGGATAATGATCAACTGATCATACCAGTTGATGAGTTGACGTCAAGTGGGGGCGTCTGGAAGTGAATATTTGGGTTGGTGGAGATGCGGCGATACAGGGCGCTGGCGTAATAGTCAGTGAGGGTTGTGGGTGGTAGGATTTGGGGCTACATGGAATGTGTTGCTCGGTTCTTTCGCTATTCTCAGTGGAACGCTAAAAAAATAGACCGCATAGGGAAGTGGGGCTGTACTTGTATATTCCTTCCTCCAGTATCTGTCTCTCATGCCTGTTTTCTGAAAGTGCTGCGACGTTCATATTCCAATTAAATTATGGTCAGTCGGTGGAGTGTTGGTTTCACCGAGACGAGTCTGGGGAAGCTCTGCTGTATCGCATACAGAGCATTTTGCTGCGACTGAGTTATCGACGATTGTTAGCGCTAAAGCTAAGGATTGAATATGAGATATTTTGTATTACTTGCTCTTTTTTTTGTTGTGGGTTGCACCGCAACTCTCAATCCAAAAACAGTAAAGGAAGATATAACGCGTTTCGTAGCAAATGGGGCCTCTTACGGTGTTTCGAGGGATTCTCAATACTATGTTGTCTTTGAGGATGACTCGCTGCCTGGCGAAACAATGCAAAAGCTAGCGAATTATACCTCCTATATTCTGGATTACCGCGGGATGTATGAAACGACAATCCCACAGCAGGCGGACTATTATGTGATGATTTCCTTTAAACCCTATGATCCCGGTAGTAAGGAACAATATTTTCAACTCAGCGCCGCTTCAACGAAGGTGTTTGATGCGACTGGAGAATTTAAACCTCGTTGGTGGGCAAATTCTGTCTATCGAGGTGAAAAGCCCAGTCATAAACACATGTTCGCAATGCACGCGCTAGCCATTCGGGATTTTGTAGGGAGTGCTCCAAACGCGTATCAGGTTTATGTGGGTTATAAGCCGGACAACAAAATTGTATTGGAGCTCGAAGGCAAATTTGAAGTTGAGCCCGAAGGTTAAAACGCAAGATGCATAAATGTCATGGCAACTGGGAGCTGATTCCCGAGCTTTCTTTTTACGAGCAAGGCGAACCGCCGCTAAGCTGTAAATATGTGATTTCTGTCGACGGACTTGAGGTGGCTTTTGACTTGTCGTGGGTTCAAGTTGACGGCCGGGCAATGAACATCACGTTTGGCGGAAGCGCTGACTCAGTCCCGCGAGAGCTGGAGAGTCCCGAAGGCGTTGCGGCCAGTTATACCTTGGTTTCTGATGATGTTTTAGAGAGCCGTATGTTTGTGAATGGTGTCGAGACGGCCTACGCGAAACGGGTGGTGTCGTCAGATGGTCAGCTAATGTCGGTGTTGCAGGTAAATACTGACGCGCAGGGTGACACGCTTCGTATTACACAGGTATACCGCCGTTGCTAGGCGAGGGGGGTTATCGGCTGAAGAGCAAACCCAGGCCGGGAGAGATGTACAAGGGGAGATTCGATGGCGGAAAAATTTGAGGAACTGAAAGCTGAGCACAGGGCA
>JBFEVY010000191.1:0-6934 GCA_041546665.1 Spongiibacteraceae bacterium
CTTCCCGCAGTCCAGTCAGGCGCAGCAGATTGGTGATAGTGGTTCGGGATTTGCCCACCAAGCTGGCGATTTCCGCATGGGTCAGTTCAAATTCCTTTTGCAGGCGCACCATGGCTAGCGCTTCTTCCATGGGATTGAGGTCTTCGCGCTGCAGGTTTTCGATCAAAGCCATTGCCGCAGCGGCTTCGTCCGGCACTTCCCGGACCAGGGCCGGCACCGCATCAAGGCCCGCCAGTTGCGAGGCGCGCCAGCGCCGTTCACCCGCAATAATTTCGTAGCGGTCCTTGCTGAGTTCGCGAACCACTATCGGTTGCATGATGCCCTGTGAGCGGATGGATTCCGCCAGCTCTTCCAAAGCCTCGGGCTGCATATCCCGCCGAGGTTGGTATTTGCCGCGCTGCAGGAATTCGATCGGGAGGTTGCGCAGACTGCCGTCGACCACTTTGTCGTCGCTTACCGTCGCAGGCGCCACCTCTGGTGCAGCGTCGAGTATTGTCTGCGCCGCGGGAGGAACAGCCACGGGGGTTGCCGCCGCGCCGAGCAATGCGTCCAAGCCCCTTCCCAATCCTTTCTTTTTAGCCATAAAATCAGCCACTTACCTTTTCAATTTGTTGACCGTCCGGCGTTTGTTGCGCCGCGGTTTCCCGCGCCTTGGCGCGGCGCAATACCTCACCGGCCAGGGCCAGATAGGCCAGTGCACCCTTGGATTGCTTGTCATAATACAACACTGGCAGGCCGTGACTTGGTGCTTCAGCCAGGCGAACATTGCGCGGCACCACGGTGCTGTAGAGGTCATTGCCAAAGTGATTGCGAAGCTCGTCGGTGACCTGATTACTCAGGCTATTCCGGCCATCGTACATGGTGCGCAAAATACCTTCGATGCGCAGAGCCGGATTAATCAACTGAGTGACGCGGCTGATGGTATTGAGCAACGCCGTCAGACCCTCCAGCGCGTAATATTCGCATTGCATCGGGATAATCACGCCATTCGCCGCTGCCAAGGCGTTGACTGTTAACATATTGAGCGACGGCGGGCAGTCGATTAAAACGTAATCGTAGGCATCAGTAACCGCATTGAGCGCTTCCCGCAGACGAAATTCCCGGCCGATCTCATTGATCATCTCCACCTCGGCAGCGGTCAGATCCTGATTGGCGGGAAGTACGTCAAAACCGCTCTCCGGCGCGGCAATTGTGGTCTCGGCAATGGGCCGGCTGTCTACCAGGACGTCGTAGATTGAGTATTCAACATCATCCTTGTCGACCCCACAGCCCATAGTCGCATTGCCCTGGGGATCGAGGTCGATCAGCAGGATACGACGCTTGGTGGCAGCCAGTGACGCGGCGAGGTTCACCGTGGTCGTCGTTTTGCCGACCCCACCTTTCTGATTGGTAATTGCAAATACCGTAGCCACAGCTGGTGATCCCTATTTTTCATTTGCCGAAACGGACGATTCCGGGGAAGACACAATCACCAGCAGGTGTCGCGCCTCGTCCACACCGGGTACACGAAGAGAATGACAGCCCTCGACGATAAATTGTTTTGGCAACTGACTCAACTCTTCTTGTGGATACAGCCCCTTCATGGCGTAGAGCCGGCCATGGGAATTGAGCAGTGGCGCACAAGCTGTGGCCATATCGGTCAACGAGGCGAAGGCCCGCGAGAGAATACCGTCAAAGCCAGACTGGCGCTGGAATTTTTCAATGCGCTCAGAGTGCACCGTCACATTACTCAGACCTAGCTGTTGGCGAGCTTCAATCAAAAACCGGGTTTTCTTGCCATTGCTGTCGAGTAGCGCAAAGCGTCGCTCGGGAAACATAATCGCCAGCGGGATACCCGGTAAGCCTGGGCCGGTGCCGACATCGAGAAAATCTTGCCCCTCAATCAAGGCCGCGACACTGAGACTGTCCAGCAAATGCTTGCTGACCATCGCTTCGGGGTCACGAATTGCGGTGAGGTTGTAGGCCTTGTTCCACTTTTGCAGCAACTCGAGGTAGCGCTCCAGCAGATCCAATTGCCCGGCAGACAAGCTCAAACCAAGCTCAACACTGCCCTGTTCCAATTGCTGTCGAAATTCACTCACCTCAGGCTGATTTCCTGTCGAGCATGCCGCGCTTTTTCAGGTAGATGAGCAACAGGGACACCGCCGCCGGTGTCACACCCGGGATACGGGAAGCTTGGGCCAGGGTCTGGGGCCGGGTATCGCTGAGTTTTTGCTTGACCTCGTTGGACAGGCCTTCAATCCCCTGATAATCAAAATCCAGTGGCAGCGGCGTTTCTTCGTGGCGGCGCAGGCGTTCGATTTCTTCCTTCTGCCGCGCAATATAGCCAGCGTATTTCACGTCAATTTCAACCTGTTCGGCCACCGCTTCAGATACGTCAAGCGTTTCCTGATCGGTTTCTTTGCCTAAGTCGAGGTGCGCGACATCGCCGTAATTGAGTTCCGGGCGCTTGAGCAAATCCAGCAGGCTGTACTCGTGACTCAGCGGGCTGCTGATTTTGGCCTCCAGTGAGGCGGCGGCAGTGCTACCGGGCTGCACCCAGCTGCTGGCCAGTCGCTGACGTTCGCGCTCGATACCTTCGCGCTTTTCACAGAATGCCGCCCAGCGCTCATCATCCACCAGACCCAATTTTCTACCCTGTTCGGTCAGACGTTGATCCGCATTATCTTCCCGCAACAACAGGCGGTATTCCGCGCGGGAGGTGAACATGCGGTACGGTTCGCGGGTGCCCATGGTGATCAGGTCGTCGACCAGTACTCCGATATAGGCCTCGTCGCGACGGGGGCACCAAGCCTCTTTGTCCTGGGCTAGCAATGCTGCATTGGCACCGGCGAGCAAGCCCTGGGCACCGGCTTCTTCGTAACCGGTGGTGCCGTTGATCTGGCCGGCGAAAAACAAACCGCCAATAAACTTGGTTTCCAGAGAGTACTTCAGATCCCGGGGTTCAAAGAAATCGTATTCGATCGCGTAGCCCGGACGGGTCATATGGGCGTTTTCGAAACCTTTGATCGAGCGCACCAAATCCAGCTGCACATCAAAGGGCAGACTGGTGGAAATACCGTTCGGGTAAAGCTCGTGAGTATTCAGACCTTCGGGTTCAATAAAAATCTGGTGGGAGTTCTTGTCAGCAAAGCGGTGGACTTTGTCTTCAATTGACGGACAGTAACGCGGTCCGATCCCCTCGATCACCCCGGTATACATGGGAGAGCGATCCAAGCCCCCGCGAATAATCTCGTGGCTGCGCTCATTGGTGTGGGTAATCCAGCAACACACCTGCTGCGGGTGCTGCTCCCGAGTACCGAGAAACGACATAACCGGCAGCGGAGTATCACCCCACTGTTGTTCAAGTCCGTCGAAATTAACCGTCTTTGCGTCAATACGCGGCGGTGTTCCGGTTTTAAGGCGATCAACCCTAAATGGCAGTTCCCGCAGACGTTGAGCCAGGGCAATAGATGGCGGATCTCCTGCCCGACCACCGCTGTGATTGTCCAGGCCAATATGAATCTTGCCGCCGAGGAAGGTGCCTGCGGTCAAAACAACGGTCTTACTGCGAAACCGCAGTCCCGTGTTGGTGACCACGCCGCGAACCTGTTCGCCTTCAATAATGAGATCGTCAGCTGCCTGTTGAAAAATCGCCAGCTTGGCTTGGTTTTCCAGGATGCCGCGAATTGCTGCCTTATAAAGCACTCGGTCAGCCTGGGCTCGAGTAGCCCGAACAGCGGGACCTTTGCGGGCATTAAGGACCCGGAATTGGATTCCACCGAGGTCAGTGGCTCTGGCCATCGCGCCACCCAGAGCGTCGATTTCCTTAACTAGGTGGCTTTTACCAATACCACCAATCGCCGGGTTACAGGACATTTGTCCCAGAGTCTCAATGTTATGGGTGAGCAGTAGCGTTTCGCAGCCCATTCTGGCTGCTGCCAAGGCCGCTTCGGTTCCGGCGTGACCGCCGCCAATCACGATGACATCGAAAACTTGAGGATAGTCCACATTGCACCCGGTGCGAGTAGAAACGAGAGGCGGGATTATACGGGTATCCGCCCGAGCTTCAATGAATTGGTGAAAATTTAATCAAATCGCATATTTAAAGAAAATAAAAGTATATTTATGGATATATATAGGTAGTTTTATTTTTGTTGTAGTTATTACTCTTGAGTAATTCTGTTGATAAACACTTTAACTTATTGAATTTTATTGGTTTTATAATGTTGATAACTGGGCGAGTTATACACAGCATAAACTGTGGCTTGGCTGGGATAAATTTTGGGATGAATTGTGGATAACTCAGACCGCTTTTTCGCCCTGTTAATAAGCCCCTCTTTTGAGTTGAATTATGCACAGCGTAACCCGCGCTTTTGTACAAGGAAAAATTGCTTAGGATGGGAGTGAGTCAGCGCTCTCGCTCAGACAGCTGACAATTTTTTCTCTGAGTTTGCTTAGCGATACCGGTTTTGACAGGAAATCGTTCATCCCGGTTGCCAGACAGCGGTTGCGGTCTTCCGCCAGGCTGTTTGCGGTCAGGGCAATGATTGGGACCTGAGACCCGGATTGGCGGATTTTCTCGCTAGCCTCATAGCCGTCCATTAACGGCATCTGCAGATCCATCAGAATAATGTCTGCGGGGTAATCATTGAGTTTCTCGACGGCCTCTAAACCGTGGTTGGCGGTTTGTACCTCCATCCCCCACTTTTCGAGACTGTTGGCCACCAACATTTGATTCACGGGATTGTCCTCGACCACCAGTGCCTTGTAACCACTGAGATCGGTATAGGCTTCCTCGTTGGGTTCGGCAATAAAGGGCGTTCGGCTCTGGCATTTCCAGGAGAGTGTGAAGGTCGTGCCCTGGTTCACTTTGCTCTTCATCTCCAGTTTGGCGCCAATCAACTCACAGAGTCGCTGTACGATTGCCAGGCCAAGCCCTGAGCCACCGTATTTCCTTACCATTGAACTGTCGGCCTGGTGAAAACTTTCAAAGATGCGTGACTGCTGCGCCTCCGGTATGCCGATGCCGGTGTCTCTTACGGTGAGTTCCAGGTTAATTTGATCGTCGTCGAGGAGGCTTGCTGAGAGATTGACGCTCACCTCCCCCTGATGGGTGAACTTCACGGCATTGCTGACCAGGTTAATAAGAATCTGGCCTATACGGGTTTCGTCGCAGTAAATCTCCCGTTCCTTCAGTACTGGACTGATATTGAGAGTGAATATCAGGTTTTTCCGACGTGCATTGAAGGCAATGGGTTTCAACAGGCGCTCGACGCTTTGCGAGAGACTGAAGAACCGCGCCTCAAGACTCAGCTCACCGTTCTCTATTCGCGAGAAGTCGAGGATATCGTTAACAATATCCAGCAGGTGTTCACTGGAACTGCGCGCGATGCTGACATATTCCTCCTGCTCCGGGGTCAGGTTGGTGGTACTGAGTAATTGCAACATGCCCAGCGCGCCATTCATTGGGGTGCGCAGTTCGTGGGTCATATTGGCGAGAAACAGGCTTTTAGCCTTGTTGGCCTGCTCAGCCTCTGATTTGGCAAGCTGCAGTTCGCTAACGTAAGCACTGAGTTTTTTGCGCTGCCCCTCCAGACTGGTTGCCATTTCATTGATGTGGTCCTGAAGCTCTTTCAACTCGCCAGTGGTGGGGTACTGAAGTCGTTCTTCCAAACCGCCAGCGGAAATCTGCCGGGTAACCTGCTTCATCTCACGCAGGGGGTTGACGAGCCTGCGGCTGGCAAACCAGGCCATACCGGTACCCAGGGCAATGGCGAGAAAACCGATGAAGGTCGACACTCGAATGATCTGGTGTCGTTGGCGCCAGTATTCTTTCATTGACCGTTTTACGGTTACCGTACCCAAAGCGGCAAGCTGGTGGCCGAGCACATCGTAGTCGACACTTTGACCGGTAATGGGGTCCTGTATAGGAATGCGGTGCTGTTCAATGGGTGTGGTGACTGTGTACGCCTTGTCCTCTTTTCCGTTATCGCGACTCATCGTGACATTAATGCTGTTGTCGATATTGGTCACGGTTATCGAAATAATGTCGCCACTTAAAGCGGACTTGATGATTTCTTCCAGTTGCGATTCGTTGCCGCTGATGATGGCGAGCTCGCTGACGGCCGCGATATTTTCAGCAATGCGAAGGGCGATATCCTGCTGATTCTGTGCCGTGTCATTGAGACGTGTTGCTAGTGAATAGCTAAACAAAGCAAAAAATAGCAGCAAGGCAGGGGCCAAACTGACGAGCAGCGTCTGGCGAAAGAGCGAATTTTTACGTCCACCTGACAGGTTCATTTATTGATCTCCCAGCGCTTTTTTCAGCTCGGCTTCACTGGGGAGATCTATCCCCATGGAAGCTGCGACATGGCGATTCACCTTTACGGTGAATACGCTGGGGTATCGAGGCGCTTGCACGGTATCGCTGTCTATGGTTTGTTCTATTAATAAGCGGATTTCCTGTGCATAGTCTTGTGGATGGGATATTACTGAGGCAAATGCGCCGGCATTGACGAAGCCTTCGTTGGGACCAATAACCAAAGTATTGTGTCGATAACTGCTGAGCAATATGGATCGAATCGTCTGGGCATTGTAGAGCTCGGGTTCCCCGGTACTGAGTAAGATATCGCTGTCCTGGATAAGGTGATTTAAAGATCGAACAGGATTCTCGTCATCAATTTTTTTAAAAATAAAATGCAGATCGGGATATTTTTCGATATCGTTTTCTATACTTTTTTCAAACTTGGGATTGACATAGGCTAGCCCTAAACGTTGTGGCTTTTTTCCCACAATTGCATTGGCTAATGCCAGTTGCCGGCTTAGTGGTTGATTGTTAAATACCGCGCTGCTGTTGGCTGTTTGTGTGTCGTCGTAATGATATTCGCTGACGTAGAGTGCAAAGCTGAAGCGGTACGATGATTCGGAAAGAAGCGGTAGTAGGTGATCAGAA
>JBFEVY010000031.1:0-18197 GCA_041546665.1 Spongiibacteraceae bacterium
ACCGCCGAAAACCGCGCTCTCACCATGGCCTCTAGGGTCGCCAGAGACTCACGCCCCGCAACGGTAAGGCTCATAATGTTTGCCGAATAATATCGTTGGTAGAAGCTCAATAGCGCCTGGCGCAGTGCCGCTTCGTCATCCACGTGCAGGGTATCGAGGTTCCCTACCGAGAACTTGCTAAAGGGGTGATCCGGATTAAGCTGCGATTTGAAAACCGCCAGCTCCCGGCGACCATCGTTGCGAATCCGCGCCTGATACTCCGAATCCACCGCATTCACTTCGCGCTGCACGTATTCCGCATTAAACAAAGGCCCAACAAAAAACTGAGCGAAACGGTCCAACGCAGGCTCGAGGGAATCCACTGCAATATCAAAAAAGTAGTTGGTGTGCTCAAAACTGGTGTAAGCGTTATGGCTGCCGCCGTGGGCGGTAATAAAGGCCTGATACTCCCCGGCCTCAGGATACTTCTCCGTACCCAAAAACAGCATGTGCTCCAGAAAGTGTGCCAGGCCCTGATAATTTTCCGGGTCCTGCCGGCTGCCGACATTCACGTCGAGGGAGGCCGCCGCCTTATCTGCCATCGGATCCGAGATCAACAACACCTTCAGGCCATTGTCGAGCTCCAGATACCGAAAGGCGCGATGCTCGGTAAGCGGCTTATTGATAGCAACGGAAGGCGTATCCTGAAGCCATTCACCACAGCCGGGCAAGGCCAGAAAAAATACGAGGCTCAGGAAAAAACGCAGGGCAAAACGCTCTCTTAAAATCACAGCGATTCCTTGTTGAATACTTGTCGGGCGAGCACATTTAACGCGGGTCTAGACGGACTCTTCCACCGCCGGCGAGGCACTGTCGCGAATCTCGTGTGGCCGCGGCCATGCATAGATTACCGCCTTGATCAGGGTCGCCAGAGGTATGGCAAAAAACACGCCCCAGACACCCCACAATCCACCAAAAACCAGCACCGCGATAATAATTGCCACCGGGTGCATGTTCACAGCTTCAGAAAACAGCAATGGCACCAATACGTTGCCATCTAAACCCTGTATCACCCCATAGACCACAAACAGAGTAAAAAATTCTCCGCTCCAGCCCCATTGCAGATATCCCACCAGCAGCACCGGCAGCGTCACCACAACTGCACCGATATAGGGAATTACTACTGACAGCCCTACCGACAGGGCCAGCAGGGCCGCATAGTTCAGATCCATTACCGCAAAACAGACGAAAGACACCGCGCCAACGATGACAATTTCAATGGCCTTTCCCCGCACATAGTTTGCCACCTGATCGTTCATTTCCGACCACACCGCCTGCAACAACGGCCGCCGGTTAGGTAGAAATGCCGCCATCCAGTCCAGAATCTTGGTTTTATCCTTGAGAAAGAAAAACACCAGTATGGGAATCAGGACGATATTGATCATCCAGTTCACCAAATTGGGAAGCTGCGCCAGAGAGAACGACACCGCCTTCTGCCCAAAACCGCCCAGTTCGGTACTGGCCATGGCCATCAATTCTCGAATCTGCGCCTCCGTCACTAACTCAGAGCGCTCCGGCAAGACCAACAACGCCTGCTGCAGCTTCCTCAGCATGGCCGGCAGCTCTTGAATCAGATTGACGAGCTGCTGCCAGACCAGGGGCAACAGCAACATCAGCACCCCAAAAAACAGGCTGATAAACACCAGATAAGCAACGACAACGCCCAACCATTGCGGCACACCAAGACTGACCAGGCGTGCGCTGAGGCCTTGCATCATAAACGCGAACACTATGCTGGCGATGATCGGTACCAGCATATGCCCCACTGTCATAATCATGAGCAGGCAGGCCAGCAAAATCAGCAGCAGGACAACGGTTTCCTCTTCCGCAAACAGGCGGTCAAACCAGGTCCGAACAATACCAAGCATCGAGCAGCTACCTTACGTCATTTAGTGGGGTTAACAGGAAGTATGACTATGCTTTTTGCAAAATATAACGGAACACGTCACCGCGCTCTTCACTCAATAACAAGGTATTACCACTTTGCCTGGCAAACACCGCAAAGTCGCGCTGAGAGCCGGAATCCGTGGCCAAAACTTCCAGAGTTTCGCCGGCGTCCATTTTGTTGAGCTGCTGCTTTGCTTTGAGCAACGGTAATGGGCAATCCAGACCCTGGGCATCGAGGAAGCAGGTGGTTTCCAATGTCATGTGTCTTACAAGCTGTATCGCAAAATCATCCCTGAAGTATAGCGGCAGTATCTGCGCCCCCCAAGCGTAAACATTGCCATACCGTTAAACTGCGGCACTTTTGGCTTTTTCGCCAGTCTGACTCACCAGGCCCTAGGCCAGCACCGCCGCACTCTAGTATCATCGGAGCCGGTAAAGAATATTTGCTTGTAGATCAAGGACGTAATGTGTTCCTAAAGTTGTGTAGATACAGTGCTAGTGCACTGCTGGCAGCAACACTGTCGGCTCACGCAGGCCCAACGCAAGATGCTGGCGACAATCTGCCAGACTTGGGCGATGTGACCGCGTCGCGTTTTTCCGCACAGCAGGAATACGAACTGGGGCGCAGCTGGCTGAAGCAATTTCGCTCCCAGGTTAAAACTGTCCGCGACCCACTCCTGACAAGCTATCTAGAGTCACTGGTCTTCAAACTGGCCGCTGTCAGCGAATTGAAAGACCACCGCCTGGAAACTGTGATTGTCAAAAACCCCAGCATCAACGCCTTCGCCGTGCCCGGCGGGGTCATTGGCATCAACAGCGGCTTGTTTTTGTACAGCGACAACGAGTCCCAATTTGCCGGCGTACTCGCCCACGAAATTGCCCACCTTAGCCAACGGCATTTCACCCGCTCACTCGACAAAGCCAAGGAAAGCACACTGCCAACCCTGGCGGGTTTGCTGGCAGGGATCGCACTGGCCGCCACCTCGAATACCGACGCCGGTATAGCGGCGATCACCGCGACCCAGGCCGCGGCACTGGAAAAGCAACTGCGCTTCAGCCGTGAACACGAACAGGAAGCCGACCGACTGGGCATGGAGACCCTGGCCAAGGCCGATATGGACCCGGGCGCGATCCCGGATATGTTCACCAATATGAATGACCGGCGTCGCTTCGCCGGCGCCGCACCGCCGGAATTCCTTCTCACCCACCCACTAACAGATCGGCGGATCAGTGACAGCGCCAACCGCGCCCGCAGCTACCCCCGTCAGGTATACATCGACAATCTGAACTTTCAGTTGATGAAACGCCGCGCCATTTTGCTGCACAGCAATAGCCCGGTAGACCTGCTTAAGGAGTTGCAGAACGAGAGCGAAAGTGAAGCCCAACGCTACGGCATTGTTATCACCCTGATTGAGCTTGAACGCTGGGACGAGGCAGAACAGCAACTCGCCCCGTTAATCGCCAAAGACCCCCACCGCATTGCCTACAATGTTGCGGCGGCGGAGGTACTAACGGGGAAAAAATCCTATGGCAAGGCGATCACCCTGCTTCGGGGTGAGCTGGAACTCAGCCCACACAACCACGCCCTGACCATGGCCCTGGCCGAAAATCTGCGACTTGCCGGTCGCGCCAAGGAAGCCGACACCCTGCTGACCGAACACAGCACCTTGCACAGCCAGGACCCGCTGGTGTGGTTTGAACTCGCTGAAATACGCGGGCTGGCGGGAAATATTCGCGGTGTTCACCAGGCCAGAGCGGAGTACTACCTGCTGGTCGCCAACTTCAAATTCGCCCGGGCCCAACTGCACTATGCCTACGCCCTGAGTAGCGACAACGAAATCCTGCAAGCGCGAATAAAGCAGCGTCTGCGCGACATCAATGCCATTGAAAAGCGCCTGGAAGAGCTCTAAAGACCGATTTATCCCGTTTCAGCCACACAAAACTGACCACAAGTAGCATAGTTTTGTTAAAATTGTGTGTTTCTCCGACCCATTCCCTGATGGGAGCAATTACAGGACGAGGCATTTACATCCATGGCGGAACAGGCAACTGCACAACAACAGGTTCGTGAACATTTAGCGCATCTGCATGAGCAACCTAAATTGCCGGCGGCGCAACGACAAGCTCTGCGCGAGCAGATCAAGCGCCTGCTGATCGAACGTGATGCTGTTCTGGTGGCACACTACTATACCGACCCTGAACTACAGGCGCTGGCCGAGGAAACCGGAGGCTGCGTCTCTGACTCACTGGAAATGGCACGATTCGGCCGCGATCACCCCGCCAAAACCCTGGTTGTGGCCGGAGTACGCTTTATGGGAGAGACCGCCAAAATCCTCTCCCCGGAAAAGACGGTACTAATGCCAACGCTCGAGGCAACCTGCTCGCTGGATATCGGCTGCCCGGGAGATGAGTTCTCCGCCTTTTGCGATGCCCACCCCGACCGCACGGTAGTGGTTTACGCCAACACTTCTGCCGCAGTAAAAGCCCGCGCAGACTGGGTCGTCACCTCCAGCATCGCGCTGAAAGTGGTCGACCACCTGGACAGCCTTGGCGAAAAAATCCTCTGGGCCCCTGACAAACACCTTGGTGACTATGTGCGCCGCGAAACCGGGGCCGATGTCTTGCTGTGGGACGGCGCCTGTATCGTGCACGAGGAATTCAAGGCCCAGGGCATTCTCGATCTAAAAAAAGTCTACCCCGACGCCGCCGTGCTGGTGCACCCTGAGTCCCCGGCGTCGGTCGTGGCCCTCGCAGATGTTGTCGGCTCGACAACCCAGATCATCAATGCTGCCCGCGACCTGCCCAATACGCAGCTGATCGTCGCGACCGATCAAGGCATATTTTATAAATTGCAGCAATTGGTACCCGACAAGGAATTCATCATCGCCCCCACTGCAGGCAACGGCGCCACCTGTCGCAGCTGCGCCAATTGCCCCTGGATGGCGATGAACGCCCTGGACAACCTGGCTGAAGTGCTGAAAATGGGCTGCAACGAAATTTATGTCGACCCCGCCCTCGGCGAACAGGCGATGAAACCACTGACCCGTATGCTCGACTTCGCTGCGGCGAACCCGTAACAGGTCACCAAACAGCGCGCCCTGTCATTCTGCGGACCACGTTATCAAGCGACCCGCTTGCGGCGGCGCCCGTTGCGGGGCTGACTCGGGAAATTTGGTCCGGTAGGGGTGCGCGTATTGCGCAGTAAATAGCTATGAATCGTTTCGCGAAGCTGCGCATCCCCTCCGGGAATCCCCTGATTCCCGAATAGGCGATTAAACTCAAGTAAGTAAGGGTGGTCCCCCACCATCGCGATATCAAATCCCGCGTGATTGATATCCAGCTCCTTGGCCACACTCAGCGCCAACTGTATCGCCTGCGGCGGCACTGGAGCATAGTCAACCTGCCCACCTTGGCTCACATTATTGTAAAAACCCTTTTCCGCCTGTAGCCGCCAATAACCTGCAATGGCCTGCTCACCAATGATGACCACGCGAATATCCCGGTCGATGGGCAAATATTCCTGAACATAAATAACATCGGTCACCTGCAGGTAACTGCGCCATTGCTCCCGGGTTTCAATCAACCAAACCCCATTGCCCTGAGATGCCTTGGGCAGCTTGGCCACAAACGGCAATAGCATGTCCTGCCAGAGCTGCTCAGCGTTTTCGGGGGTATTGGCTTTGATCCAGGTCAGCGGTGTATGAGCGGGAGCGACAACCTCGAAGGCGCGGGTCATCTCAATTTTGTTATGCCCCAGCCGATAACTGGCCTCACTGGGAAAGACCCTTGCCTTCAAGCCATAAACCAGCGCGTTAAGCTGCCAGTACTCGGGAAATAGCACCCAGTCGGCGCTGCGAATATCGTCTTTGAATGCGAAAATCTGCTGACTTTTTATTTGCTGGGTATCAGCGAAACCCAAGGTGCGAAAAACGTCAAAAGAGACCCACGCCATTTAGTGTTTACCGGAAATTAAGCTGCGCTATTCTTTGTCCGGCCACTAACTTCGTCAAGATATTTTTAGTGCACGAGATTCCCGGCAGAACCCATCCCGCGTTTAGCCATACCTCGGATACAAAACATGCGTACTGCGCTGCATTTGCAGGCAGTACGCAGCAGCGGACTCAACCGACCTGACGATCCTGGTCTTCCCAGAAGGGTTTGCGCAATTCCGTTTTCAGCACTTTACCCGCCCCGGAAAGTGGCAGTGGCTCAGTGCGAAACTCAATACTCTTGGGCACCTTATAGCCCGCAATACGCTCCCGGCAATGATCGCGAATTTCGTCTTCGCTGGCCTGCATGCCAGCTTTCAGAATAACAATGGCATGCACTGACTCGCCCCACTCCTCCGACGGAATGCCGATTACCGCCACATCCTGCACCGCTGCGTGGGTCATCACGGCATTTTCAACTTCGGTAGTGAAGACGTTCTCTCCCCCGGTGATCACCATGTCTTTAACGCGATCAACAATATAAAGGTGCCCGGTATCGGTGAAATACCCCGCATCGCCGGTGTAGACCCAACCATCCTTAAGGGCCTTTTCAGTCTGCTCTGGCTTCTTCCAATAGCCCATCATGCGCTGCGGCCCGCGCACGATGATTTCACCAGGCTCGCCCAGCCCGCAGTCAGTACCGTCTTCACGAACACAGCGAATATCACTGATACAGCTCGGCCGGCCGGCGGAGCGCAGAAAATCGCTGCCGGGAACATGGTCTTCCGGCGGCAGAATCGTGGCGATTGGCGCCAACTCCGTCTGCCCGTAGGCTTGAGCCAAACGGACATGCGGCCACATAGTCATACACTGTTCCAATGTGGCTGCCGGCATCGGCGACGCGCCATACATAATCATTTCCAGAGACGAAACATTGGTCGTTTTGGCGTCCGGATGATTCAACACCATCTTCACCATCGCCGGCACAATCAGGGTGTGGGTAACCCGCTCTTGTTCAAGCAATTGAAGGAACTTCGCTGGCTCAAAGGCCTGCATAATCACATTGGCGCTACAGCTAAGCGTTGCCCCCATTGAGCCGGCGAGATCCGCCATATGAAACATCGGCGCCGCATGCATGTAACGGGAGTCCCGCCCCAGGCCGAACGCCGGCAAGGCTGAGACCGCACTCGCCCATATCGCCCGGTGTGACTGCATGACCCCTTTGGGAAACCCGGTAGTGCCACCAGTGTAGAAAATGCCCGCCATTTCATCGCCACCGCGAGCACTCGCCTCGACCGGCGCGGTATCACGGATCAAGGCTTCAAGGTCCAGGGCCCAATCCGGGCACTCGCTACCACCGATATAGATGGCATGATTCAGGCTGTCCACGCGCTCCAGCAATTCCTTCACCTGAGCGGTAAACGCATCGTCAAACAGAACGACTTTGGCCTCGGAATCACCAACAGCATATTCATTTTCCGGCAAGGCCCAGCGCGTATTCAACGGCACCACACAGAGACCCGCCCAGGCTGGGGTAAACAGGGCTTCATAATAGTTTGCGCAGTTCAGGCTCAGCAGCGCCACCCGATCGCCTTCATCCAAACCGAGCCCCTGCAAAGCGCCTGCTAGGCGGGCGACACGTTCTTTTGACTCGGTCCAGCTACGGCTGGCGCCCTGATAAACAACACAATCGCCATTGGGATTGGTGCGCGCTGCGCGCTCAATCATTCCCTGTAAAGAAATAGACATGGTGTAAATTCCTGGTCTGTTATCTGTATTTTGTATGGTAAATCCAGCCGCCGTCGCGGTGTCCGACAACTTTACCCCAAATGGAAGGCCGGCAATATCCCGTAACAGCGACCACACTGCGCAAATGTGACCAATGTAGTCGCAGACGGAAAACAGATTTGATCATCACCGAAACGCGAGGCACACTATTACACTAGAATTGCATTAATGTCACATTGCACTTATCCTAACCCTACCCCCCGAATTAGCAAAAAGTGGCAACGCCCCGCATTGGCTTTGAACAGTAAAATATCACCACCCCAGACGACGCTAGGCTACAATACCTCTATGGCTCTCAGCAGGGCCCGTTGTGTAGTTATTCTTAAGGAGAAGTATTTATGATGAAACGAATTCCACTAATCGACGACGCCTTCCTGCGCCTGGAAAGCCGCCGGATGCCGCTGCATATCGGCATGCTGATGCTCTTCGAGCCCCCCGCCGACGCCTCTGAGGACTTCGCTGAGAATATTTATACTCGCCTGAAGGAATACACGACAACCGTGCCTCCTTTCAACCAGTGCCTCGTCCGCCGCAAGGGCATGCATTACTGGGAAGAGGACAAAGACTTCGACCTGGAACAACACTTTGTTCACCTGTCTCTACCCGAACCAGGGCGAATTCGCGAACTGCTGTCCATGGTATCCCGTGTACACTGTGGCCACCTGGATCGCTCCTATCCGCTGTGGCGGATGTACCTGATAGAAGGCATTGAAGACGGCCGCATTGCAATTTACCTGAAAATCCACCACGCCATGGTCGATGGTGTGAGTGGTATGAAAATGCTTATGAGCTCAATGTCGACCGACGCCAAGATGTCAACCGTTATGCCGCCGCCGTGGGCCAATAGCGTCAAGAAGTCCAGTGCTTCGCAACCTCTGCCTGTGCCGACACCCGCCGTCGGCAGTATTTCCGCAATGCGCTCTCTGGCACGTACCGGTTTAAAGGCCGGCACAAAGTCCGTAGCCAATATTGCGAAAGAACTGCGAAAGAGTTTTAACGACTACTGGCACCACAACCCTGATTTCGCCTTGGGTGGCCAGGCCCCCCGCTGCCTGTTCAACGAAAAAATCAGTGGCTCCCGCCGCTTTGCCGCGCAATCCTATTCCATGCCGCGTATTAAAGCCGTTGCCCAGGCCTACGGCGGCTCCAGCAATGATGTTATTCTGGCGATGTGCGCCAGCGCCCTGCGACGCTACCTGGAAGTCCGCGGTGAATTGCCGGAAGCGCCACTGCTAGCCGCCGTACCGGTATCGGTGCGCCGCGAAGGCCATCACAGCGATGCAGCCAACGAAGTGGCTTTCACCATGGCGCAACTGGCGACGGATGTCAGCGATCCCGCTGAGCGGATGCGGGCCATCAAAAGCTGCATGGATTACAACAAGGAGCGGATCAACCAGCTCTCTCCTGGTGAATTGACGGCTTATGCGGCAATGATGTTGCTGCCGGGAGCGACCAATACCCTAATCGGCTATTCACCTAACAAGACCCTCGCCAACGTAGTGATCTCGCATGTCCCTGGTCCCCGTCAGGACATGTACTGGCAGGGCGCCAAACTTTGTGGACTCTACCCCGCATCGTTGATCATCGACAGCGGCGCGTTGAACATCACGATTATCAGTCGCCACGACTTTGTCGACTTTGGCATTATCGCCTGCCGCAAGACAGTACCTCAGGTACAGCGCCTGTTGGATTATCTCGAGGATGGCCTGAGTGAGCTGGAGGCGACGCTGAAACCAAAATCAACATCACCGAAAACCCAGGCCAAAAGCAAACCCAGAGTGCGCAAGGCCCGAGCGACCAACGCTAGTAGTGCAAACAGCGCGAAAGAAAAGCCCAAAACGGCGAGCACAGCCCAGAGCTAGGCTAAGCCCGCCCGCGACCACACCGCGGCGAACCCGCCGCGGCCATCCCGTTTCTCATAAATGCTGACGCTTTTTTTATTAAACGCTGGCGCTTCTCGCTAAGGCGTCACCACAACCTTGCCAGATACCTTGCGGTCCATCAGGGCACGGATGGCTTCCCCGCCGCGCTCCAGCGGATACTCGGCAGCAATATGGGGCCGCAACTTGCCTTGAACCAGCCAGCTAAACAACTGCGCCATATCCTGTTGGTTGTGTTCCGGCTCACGGCTGACATAATCCCCCCAAAACACTCCGGTGATAGAGCAACCTTTTAACAGCGCCAAATTCAGCGGAATACTGGGGATTGTCCCCGCGGCAAACCCCACTACAAGGAAACGCCCCCGCCAGGCACAACTGCGCAGCGCAGCCTCCGAGAGTTCCCCGCCAACCGGATCGTAGACCACATCCACCCCTCGGCCATCAGTCAGCGCCTTGATTCGACTGCGCAGGTCTTCGCTGCTGTAGTTGATCAACTCATCTGCGCCATGCTCTGCGCAAACGGCAAGCTTCTCGTCGCTCGATGCCGCGGCGATCACCCGCGCCCCGAGTTGTTTGCCAATCTCTATCGCCGCCAGGCCCACACCACCGGACGCCCCCAGAACCAGAAGCGTCTCCCCGGACTTCAGCTCACCCCGATCCACCAGAGCGTGGTAAGAGGTGCCATAGGTCATCACAAAGGCCGTCGCAGTGCTAAAATCGACACCGTCGGGCATCGGCGCCGTGGCCATCGCATCTGCGACAACCTGCTCCGCAAAACTGCCAAAAATAGTCAGCGCAATAACCTTGTCTCCGACTTTGTAGGCGCTGACGCCTTCGCCTACTTCCCGCACCACACCCGCACACTCGCCACCCGGAGCAAAAGGCAGCGATGGTTTGAATTGATACAGGTTTTGAATAATCAAGGTATCGGGAAAGTTCACCGCGGCAGCCTTCACATCAATAACAATTTGCCCTTTTCCAGGCTTTGGCGGTGGCACTTCCTCAAGCACCAAGTCTTCCGGCGGTCCCCATTGCTTGCACAATAATGCTTTCACTTATCACTCCTTTATTTTTCGAATATCCGCGAGGGGATTTAAGCCTTTACTTTGTGGCTGAAGCCACCCGCTGTCGGATCACGGGGCTGTGCGCCCTCTAGAATATCGTTCATACGCATAGCGACCGTTTTCTTTGCAGTCTGATGGGGGAGAATATAAAAATCGCCGGCGACCACACCTTCCAGAGTAATTCTGGCAATGTCCTCTGCACTGAGGTGCCCCGACTCCACAGCTTTGCGCAGCTGTTCGGAATACGCCGCAGTCTCATGGCTGGTACTGGACAGCTCTGCGGGCCGATTGCGTTCCGACTGGGCGATACCCGTCGGCACAAACGCCGGACACAAAACCGAAACGCCGATATTGGCCGCCTCAATAGCCAGTTCGTGCTTGAGGCACTCTGACATGGTGACAACACCGTGTTTGGACACGCAGTAAATGCTGGACCCTGGCACCGAGGTCAATCCGGCCAGAGACGCCGTGTTGACGATATGCCCTTCTTCACCACCCGCGAGCATACGGGGTACAAAGGCTTGGATCCCGTGCACCACGCCCATCAGATTCACGCCCAGCACCCACTGCCAGTCCTCTACCGTTGTCGTCCAAACGGGCCCCACCGACGCAACACCGGCATTATTGAATAACAGGTGCACCGCCGAATATTCGTCATAAGCAGCGTCCGCCAGCGCTCGCAGGTCTTCCGGTTTGGAGACATCACATTGCCGGCCAATGACCTTAACGCCGTTCAACATAGCTATCGTCTCCGCCAGTGCCGCCTCATCAATATCTGCCAGCACCAGCTTCATGCTCTCTGCGGCGCAGCGTCGAGCCAGCTCTCGGCCAAAACCACTGCCCGCCCCGGTGATTACGGCAACTCGGCCCTGTAGCTCATTCATAGTCTGTCCTTCTCTGCTCCCATGCGGGTTATTATTCGCGCTAGGGCATCGGCCCTTGTGTCGCCACAGCTTAGCCCCGCGGGAATCATCCAGCAAATTAATGATTTCAATGACCAATAATTCATCAATCAAATAATTGAGCCCCCACCGGCCCCAACATGCCCGACGACAATCTTCAAACACGGGGCTCGAAAACGTTACACTGTGGTTCTGTTTCGCGAGAGTTTACGTCATTGGCCCGCAATCACACCGGCAAAGTCCCTTTGGCCCGCTGGGCAAGCGCAGTGCTGCTTGCCTTACTCGCTTTATGTACCCAGCCACTCAATGCCGCGGCCCCGCACTCACTCTTTGAGCGCACCGTACTCGCGCTTCAGGATGCTCCGGAAAACACGCGTCGCGAATTCGCCAGCATCGCCTTGTCACAGCTTGCCGAAGCCTATCGCAACGAAGCCGAACTGGTGCAGCGGGACATCAGCAAGAGTAAAAAACTACAACGCTGGTCAAGAGAGGTCGCTTCCTACGGCAACGAATTACTTTTTTTCAGGGATTCCGTAGTCAGTGGAATGCCGGTCAAACTCATTTTGCAGCCACTATCCGGCACCATCATTGAGGTGGCAGATCAACAAACCATCCTCACCCACCCCAGGCCGAAACAGCAGTCCGCCCTGGAGAGCCAAATTCTCAAACAGTTCTGCACCACTGGCTTTTGCGACACGCTGGTTGCTGCGCCAGAAGTGCCCATCCCCGACCGCTCGCCACAAGGCAACACGCGCTGGCAGTTTACCGCCGGCGGTGCCATCTGTAGTAACCGGAGCATCCAGCTGGTATTTGCAAACGCCGCCGAGCTCAGCCGGCAACGCAAAATCTGCGACGACCTCTTTAGTGAAGTCTATCTCCTCAGGAAGGAACTCCACTGGCAGCAGGAACACGGGGTAACGATTGATTGGGACATACTGAAAGTGCACCCGGTCTCCCCTGAGCAGCACCTGCTTACGCTCAATCGCTCTGGCGACCACGTGGTGGCTGAGCTACACCTATTGCAGGCCAACCCCGCATTACTGACGTCGCTTATTCCCTGGCTGAGAAATCAGCTCGCCGGAACCCCTCGCTCGATCACTCTGCAGGCCGATCAATTCGACTTTGAAGATGCGGTCCTCGCCCAGAACTAACACCCGTCGATTTGAAATACCCCGCCGTAACAGTGTTCAATAGTGGTCACACAACCCAGACTGTTGCCAAACGTGCCGGTGACAATTCCTATGACCCACAGCATCTCAAATATCGATTGGCTGATTATCGCCCTTTACTGTGTGGGCCTGCTGGCACTCGCGGCCTGGCTGGCCAGGGGGCAGACTAGCCGCGAAGACTACTACGTTGGCGGGCGTGATATCGGCGCCTGGCCGGTGGGCCTGTCAATTATGGCGACCCAATGCTCAACCAACAGCATTCTGGGGGCGCCGGCCTTTGTCGCCTTTGCTGCAGGCGGCGGCCTGGTGTGGCTGCAGTATGAGCTCGCGGTTCCTCTCGCTATGATCGCGTTGATGCTCTTTATCATGCCCCTGTTCAGGCACCTGCAACTGGTCTCGGTCTACGGCTACCTGGAGCGGCGTTTCGACCTGCGCACCCGGCTGATATTGAGCGGCCTGTTCTTGTTTGTTCGCGCCTTTGCCACGGCGGTCACCGTCTACAGTATTGCCATCGTCATCGATCTGATCACCGGTCTCGGCTTCACAACCTCAGTCATATTACTAGGTGTTTTTACGGTGATTTACGATGTGATGGGCGGCATTAAAGGCGTGATCTACAGCGATGTCATCCAGTTGTTGATACTGGTGGTCATGCTTGCCCTGATACTGTTGTTTCTGGTGGAAGCCAGCGGCGGCCTCAGCAGCATGTGGCAAAGCTTTGACCCGACGCGCAGGGCCGCGCTCGATTTTCGCCACCACGGCTTCGGTGACGGTCAGAATTTCGCTTTCTGGCCGATGCTATTTGGCGGCCTGTTTTTGTACGTCTCGTACTACGGCTGCGACCAGAGTCAGGTCCAGCGCCAGCTCAGTACCCGCAATATAGACACCACGAACAAGGCCCTGCTGATCAACGGCTTGCTGCGTTTTCCACTCGTGCTGCTCTATTGCCTGGTCGGCGTCGGCATTGCTGTGTACGCACAACAACATCCCGAATTTGTCGCAGCCCTGCCCCAGACCGAAGGCCGCCCGGAATACAATCTCGCCGTTCCCTTGTACATGATCAATGCCCTGCCCATCGGCCTGGTCGGCCTGAGCCTGGTCGCCTTATTTGCCGCCGCGATGTCGTCGCTGGATTCAGTAATCAACTCATTGAGCGCAACAACAATGGAGGACTTCGTCAGGCGCTTCCATCGCGGGCAGTGGTCGCCCCATCGAGAACTCATATTATCCCGCTGGATCACCTCCGCATGGGGTGGCATTACCATTGTGATGGCGTTTTACGTGGGCGACATCGCCCCGACAGTTCTGGAAGCCATTAACAAGATCGGCTCGCTGGCAAATGGCCCGATTCTCGCCGTGTTCACACTGGGATTTTTAACCCACCGTACCCGTGGTAGCCACGCCATTGCCGGCTTAATCGCCGGCGTCGTGAGCAACGGTATTTGCTGGCTGGCGCTACCGGATATCTCCTGGCTTTGGTGGAATGTTCTGGGCTTTGCGGTGAGCACAGGCGTTGGGCTTGGTTTGGCCCTGTTTGCGCAGCAGCCTAGCGGCGCAGCACTCTCTGACACAGCAAGGGAAGACGTCTATGAAGGCGCTATCCGCCGTTTCCTCCGCGAAGAAAGCAGCCATAACTGGTACCAGCGCAGCGCGTGGCTCGCAACTTGGTTTCTTGCCCTGCTGGTCGTTTTATTCGTACTGAGCTAATGCCGTTCTAGGTGCTCCAGGCCGGGCTTGATCGACGAAGGCGCTGCCCCTCGAGCCCCCTCGATTTAGGCGTTGACGCTCCCCCGGCTTTACACTATTTTCTCTCTGGAATTTTGCTCGTCCACCCCCTCAACCAGGCAGTGTCTTTAGCCATTTTTCAAGGAACGAACCCATGCGCACTCTCGCTAAAATTGCTTTTCTCCTATCGGTCTTTAGCTTTGGTCTGCTCAGCACTACCGCGACGGCTTATGCTGACACATCCGCCGTTGCGGCGTCCTCAGAACAACAGTTGCGTGTACTGCTCACTCCCGAGCATTTCGACGCGGATGCAGCCATCGCTACACTAGAAGCGTCAAATATGTCGTCGCGTAACAAAATCATGGGTAAGGCAATGATCGACAGTGCCCGCAATACACCCAAACACCAACTGAGGACGGCACTGGAACAAATTCGTGTAGTCCTCGGACTGGAGGAATAAGGCGCCACATGGCTGCGGGGCGCCGCTTTTTGTGCGCCCTTAACGCTGGCTCTACGCTCTAACTGACACGGCCACTTTTCCTCTCACATAGCGCTATACAAAATGCCCCCGGCGCTCTTAAAATCTCGCCCAACCTTTACCGCCGCGACGAAATTCCGGCACCAATTCAGGACAGCAAGCAATGCCAAAAGCGAGTGAAATCAAGAAAAACGTGGCCCTCGAATACAACGGTGGCACCTATATCGTCAAAGATATCGAACGCTCTGTTCCCCAGGGGCGCGCGGGTGGCAGCCTCTACCGCATGCGGATGTACGACGTCGTTACCGGCCACAAGGTTGACGAGACCTTCAAGGACTCCGATATGCTGAATCTGGCCGATCTGAATCGCCGCGCCGTCAACTATTCCTATGCCGACGGCGACGAATACGTGTTTATGGATCAGGAAGACTACACGCTGTACAACCTGAACAAAGATGCCATCGCAGAAGAAATGCTGTTTATCAACGAAGACACCGCTGGTATTCACGTTATAGTGGTTAACGACGCTCCCGTTGCACTCGATATGCCGACTAGTGTGGAGCTGGAAGTCACCGAGACAGATCCCTCGATCAAAGGCGCCTCCGCAACCTCCAGAACCAAACCGGCAAAATTATCCACCGGACTGACCGTTCAAGTACCGGAATATATCGCAACAGGCGATAGAATTAAGGTCAATGTGGAAGAACGCAAATTCATGTCTAGAGCAGAGAAATAACGCGCTCCGCCCCGATAAGTACCCTCATACCAGCTAGCGCTCCGCTGTAATGGCGCGCTAGCCCCCTCCGCCAACGCTATCTACGGCGAGTACAATCAAACAATAAGAGAGAGAATATGACTGCCTATGCCATTTTTATCCGCGACGAAGCCGTTCAGGATCAAGCGGAAATGGACACCTATTCCCACCTGACCCGAAGCAACCCTCCGAAGGTCGCCCTGACACCCCTGGCATTATATGGCGCCCTTGATGCGCTTGAAGGCGATGCCCCCGACGGGGTTGTCGTACTGCAATTTGCCGATATGGCAAGCGCTCGGGCATGGTACGACAGCCCCGAATACCAGGCCGCCCTCCCCCATCGCTTGAAGGGCGCAAAATACCGGGCTTTCATTGTTGACGGGCTCGATGAAACCGCCAAATAAAAAAGCCCGCTGAGAGATCAGCGGGCTTTTGTTTCGACCTTCGCCTCGCGTTCTAAGACGCTCTGGCGATCTTTACACGCTCTGGCAGTGCTGATAGTTTGAGCTGGCCAGCCAACGACTGTCCGGGTAATAGGAAAACAGGAATTGGCCATCTTTAAGGGTATCAACTACCTGCTTGGCAACTTCGGGGCGCACTGCGGGGCATCCCAGGCTGCGGCCAATCCGTCCCTGACGGGCAATCCAACTGGGATCAACATAGTCGGCACCGTGGATCACAATCGCCCGCTCCCGAGCCCGATCATTCACACCGGCTTCCAAACCGTCCATACGCAATGAATAGCCGTGCTTGCCGACATAGGTTTCCGCGGTGCGGAACAGGCCGAGACTGGATTGATGGCTACCCTCAATATTTGAGAATGCCGTCGCCTGATTTTCCCCGGAACCCTTGCCGTGTGCGACCAGTTCGCGCAACACCAGTTTTCTTGACTGCAGGTCAAAAATCCACAAACGAGGCTGCGACGATGGCAGCGAAAAATCAATCACTGCAAGGCGCTTTGCGGCGGCCTCCCCCCCCTCCAGCGCGCAATTCATCGCCGACAGCGCTCTTTTCAACACCTGCCGATTCAAGTCTGGCGCTGCGTGAACCAGCTCACTAAACATCTGAGCGGGACGCAGAGCCGAAGCATGTACTGGGGAAACGAAAAGCGAAACGAGGAATAAAACCGCGAGAAATGATGGGGCGCTACTACACATTTTCATAGGCGAATAATGATATGCTGTGTACAAAAGTTACGTAAAGACTACATGACGTGCAATTCATAGGCCAATCAGAGACATTACCTAACCCAGGTCGTAATAACACCCATTATGCCATAACACTTGGGATTCAGCTCGGTTTTTTAGCCTTGGGCCTACTGCTGGCCGCGCCAAAAGCTCTGGCTAATTCTCCCCAAAGCCTTCAACAATACCTCCAGCAACAGCCCATCAGCCGCGTGTATTCCGGTAGCACAAGGGCAATCACGCAATGGGAAATCGAATATTTCTACGCCAGCCGGGGCTACCGCCCGGTATGGCAACACGGTAACAGGCTGACACAGCTGCGAAAGGCCATTGCCGATTTACGCGGAGACGGCCTGCGTCCCGCAGAATACCCGGTACCCAGCCCCCAAACGATTGCGCTTCCGGACAGCGAAGTCATCGCCACAGCCAGCTGGTTGCAGGCCGCCATTGACCTGCATCTCGGACGCCTGGACCGAAACCTGATCGAACCCATCTGGCGTAAAGAAACCCAGTACACGCGCCGCTCACTGTTGACCTCCATGCGTCGCCTGGTGGGCAAACCCCAGCAAGCATTGGAATCCTTGCGCCCGCAATCCTCGGCCTACAGAACCTTACGCGAAAGCTACGTAAAGGGTCTCGCGGAACGCAACGAACCACCGTGGCCATCAGTGCCCTACGGTGAAACCCTCAGACCCGGTGACAGGAATGAACGGGTAAAACGCCTCCGCCAGCGGCTGGTTGCGGAAGGCGATAGCTTTCAATCGTTATTTGGTGAAAACTTTTTCGACGCCGAACTCACCAACGCGGTAAAGCGTTTTCAGTACCGCCACAGCCTGGCGGAGGACGGCGAGGTTGGAAAAGCTACCCTCGCAGCGCTGAACATACCGCGCTCGGCACGCCTGGAACAAATTCGGGCCAACCTCGAGCGCTGGCGCTGGTTGGATCAAGACCTTGAAGATCATCTGCTTATTGTGAATATCGCTGGAGCATCCCTGCGTTATTTAGTCGATGGCAAGGAGGTCTGGCACACCCGCACTCTGGTAGGGCGAAACAGCCGCCCAACGCCCTCACTGAAATCGGTAGTCAGTTACCTTACCGTCAACCCCGACTGGACAATCCCGCCGACGATTTTTAAAGAGGACAAGCTGCCGAAGATCAAACAGGATCACGACTATCTTGAAAAGCATAATCTGCAGGCTATTAAGTATGATGGCACCCCCCTCAACCCCGCGACGATAAATTGGGATAATCCCCGAGGCGTAATGCTGCGTCTGCCCCCCGGCCCGCAAAACCCGCTGGGCAAAGTGGTAGTCCGTTTTCCCAATCCTTTCAGCGTGTATTTGCACGACACCCCCAATAAGAGTCTGTTCGGCAAGGCCCGGCGGGCGGGGAGTTCCG
>JBFEVY010000130.1:0-9195 GCA_041546665.1 Spongiibacteraceae bacterium
CGCCAGTTTCAAACCAACGCGGTCAAGAAAGGCGCGAACCCGGGGCCAGTTCTGGTTGGGGTTGCCATCAGCAAGAATCCAGCGGGCATCATCCAGTTTCTGAATCCGGACTTCCGCGTGACCGACGTTCTTTGCGATCCCTTCCGGCCGCGGCGGGACAAACTCACCCGACAGCGCAGCATGCTCCTGAATACCCGGCACCACATAGCGGTCGTCAAGGGAGTCGGAACGCATGCCCGGAGGCAGTTGCAGTGGCTCGCTCAATGTCGCTTTGCGGTAGTCGTTGGAACGATCCCGCAGGCTGCTACAGCCACCTAACACCAGCAGGCTCATACCTACCACAACCAGTTGAACCGAAATCCTGCGCATGCGTATTTGTCGTCTCACTATTTCAGTAGTCCCGCGTATTGCAGGGCTTCTCGAACCAAGGGCTGCGCCGCATCACTCAGCGGTGTCAGCGGTAAGCGGATGCCGTTTTCCATCAGCCCCATTTCAGCCATTGCCCATTTCACCGGGATTGGATTGGCCTCAACGAACAGACGTTCGTGAAGCATCAGCAGCGGCGCGTTCGCTTTTTCTGTTGCGGCGCGATCACCCACCATGGCGGCGTCACACACCGCTTTCATCGCCGCCGGTGCAACATTGGCCGTCACCGAGATATTGCCCTTGCCGCCCTGCAACATCAGCTCTGGAGCCGTTGCGTCGTCACCGGACAACACCGCGAGTTTGTCACCCACTGCATCAATCAGCGCCTTGCCACGGGCAACATCACCAGTGGCATCTTTGATTGCAATAATGTTGGGATGTTCCGCAAGGCGAATTACCGTCTCGTTGAGCATGTCACAGGCGGTGCGGCCGGGGACATTGTAAAGAATCTGCGGAATATCCACCGCTTCGGCAATTGCCATATAGTGACGGTACAAACCCTCTTGGGTGGGTTTGTTGTAGTACGGGGTCACCAGCAGACAGGCATCCGCGCCGACTTCCCGGGCAACAGCAGTCAATTCAATGGCTTCAGTGGTGGAGTTGGCTCCGGTACCCGCAATAACCTTGGCGCGGCCGGCAACCTGATCCACACAGGCCTTGATGACCATTTTGTGCTCGTCCATGCCCAGAGTAGCCGATTCACCGCTCGTGCCCACGGCAACAATGCCGTCGGTACCTTCGGCAATATGCCATTCAATCAAACGGGACAGGGCCTGCCAGTCGATACCACCATCTTCGTGCATCGGGGTGACAAGGGCGACAATGCTGCCGGAAATCATCAGAAAAACTCCAAAACTTTTTGCAAGCCGCCAATGGTACTGGCCCGGAGGGCGCAGCTCAAGCAGGAAATCACCGCCAAAGTCACCAAAGGAAACAATCGGAGGCCCCACCGGTCAAAAGCACAGGGAAAGCGGGCATAATACCGCCCGCGTCCTGCAACAGACGGTTTTTCACTGCGGGCACTAACAAGGAGATTCCCATGCGTCTAGGTATGATTTTTCTGCTCAGCGTGCTGGCGCTGCCGGCAATGGCTCAGGAGTGGCGGACTGATCCCGTGACCCCGCTGGACCAACAATACATGGACAATGCCAAGGCCGAACTGAACGACCTTGCGCGAATCAATCTGGGGCGCAGCTTTGGCTTCAGCCGCGACCAGGATCTGACGCTGATACAGACACTGCTCGACAGAAAGCTGGTCACTGGCAAAGACACCAAAAACCTACAGGCGATGGGCCTGATAATGGGCGAGTATCTGCGCAAGGAAAATGGCCTGAAGTGGGTGATCTACAGTGACAAGCTCGGCCGCAGCCGAGCGCTGGAAGTGCCGTTGAAGGATCAGTTTGTCTTTCCCGTCACCCAGATTTCAAGCCGCGCCAGCGTCGGGGCTGAGGTCGACGTTATGGCGATCTACCACAAGCTGGAAGACGAAATTTCCCGCATCAAAAAGATGATTATTGTGCGCTGACCCGCTCGCTCTAAAGACCGAGGTACAGCAACAGGGCTGGTATGGTGATAAAGCTCAATAAGGTCGAACTCACCACCAGCCCGGCTACGGTACTGGGCGAGCGCCCGTACTGCATGGCCAGTAGGTAGTTAAACACCGCCGACGGCATGGCCGCCTGCAACAATATGACCTTGCGCAGCAAACCGTCGACATCCAATAACCACACCGCCGCAAACCCCGCCGCCATACTGAGCCCAAGCCGGGCGACGCCCAACATCACCGAACGAAACGCCGACGACATGCGCAGGCTGCTCAGCGACACCCCCAGGGTAATCAACATGAGTGGAATCGCCATACCGCCGAGAATATCCAGGCTATTGAGCAGCGACTGGGGCAACTGCCAATGACCGAACACCATGCTCATCGCCAGCACCCCCGCCCAGATCAAAGGCGAAGTTGTTGTGCTCTTTATTGCCGCGCGGCCATCCAATACCGCCACACCGACAGAAAAATGCAAAATGCTGGTGGTCAGAAACACGCCCAGCGACAGTGCCAGGCCCTCTTCGCCAAATGCAAACAGACACAGCGGCAGCCCCATATTGCCCGAGTTGCCAAACACCAGGGGCACCATAAAATTGCGCAACGACAGGCGCGACACCAACAAAAAAACCGCCGCGAACAGGCCGTTGAGCGCGAGTAGAGTCGCGCTGACCAGCAGGGTCTGCTTCAGGCTTTCAACCCCGATACCGGTTTGCCCGAAGGTTGCAATAATCAGTGCCGGCGCACCGATCCACATCACCGCCCGACGCACAAACTCCTGATCAAAGGGCTGCCGAAAGCGGCTCCATAAAACACCGAGGAACGCGCAGATCAGCACCGGCAACATCACCGGCAACAAAGGGGAAATCAGGTTAGACATGACTCAGGCACCAGACAAACGGCAATTAGGGCCAGCAGTCACTATTCAAATAGTGTCAACAGGCCCTACTCTCTACACCGGTCAGGTACCGGCCGAACTCATTATCAACACTTGTATCCCGCTTTACCAGCACCGTGCCTGTTAGGCCCTAAAAGCTATCTGGCCTCAGCATAGCGTCGTGACCACCATCAACAAAGATCACCGAGCCCGTCATATAACTCGCCGCCTCGCTCAGTAAAAAGAGCACCACGTCCGCGATTTGTGAAGGCTTGCCAATCGCCCCCAGGGGAACACTCTCGCCAAATTGCTGCATGACTTCGCCAAGCTCACTATCGGCAAGCACCTTGTCGCTCAGCGGGGTATCAACAATCCCCGGGGCCACCGCATTGATCGCAATACCCTGCGGGGCCAGCTCCAGACATTTGCGTCGCAACCAGCAGATTAAAGCGTGCTTGGAACCTGCGTAAGCACTGTGAGTATCGCCCTGGTCCGCCAGGGCACAGGCAGCGGTTTCATCACCGCTGAGCAAAAGATCGACATACTCGTTATGGGCAACCATGGGCGCCGAATTTGACGCGATCATCACCACCTTGCCGCTGCGCGCGCGCAACAGATCGCACAAACTGTCGACAAAGGACACCGCGGCAAAATAATTCACCTTGCTAATCAACGATGGCGGTCTCACTGATGGCCCCAGGCCCGCACAGGGAATAATGCCATCCAGCCCCTGCGGCGCCAGCGCCCTCACCCCTTCTGCCGCGGTATGGCGACCAAGCTCCGTTGACAGGTCAGCGCAGATATCCCCCTCTCTCAGGTCGACAACAATCACCTGATCACCCCGCGCCCTAAGCTGCTCCGTGATTGCTGCGCCGATACCCGTGGCACCCCCGCTTAGCGCATACACCGCCATACTCTCTCTCCATTATTATTAATTGACGCGCCGGGCAGGCCTCGGCGACAAGGCGAAATCGGAGAGGTATCAGTTCGCGAAACGCCGGGCAAACTGCAGGCAGGCTTGTCCGAGCGCCACCTTGCTGTCCAGGTCGGTCATCACCGTTGGACAAACCTCCACTTCCGCCGCCAGTGTACGAAACTGCGCGGCCAGCTGGGCATCACTCGAATCGATGACAAAACCGTCTATCAGCGCGCCATAGCGCTGCTGGTAATACTCGGCAACCGCCACCGCGCTCGCCGGCAGGGCCAACTCGGCCATCATTTTCGCGGCGGGCCCTTTGAGGGCCAGCCCCGCGACAATAGGCGATACCGCAATCACTGGCGCCGCCGCCGATGCCAGGGCATCGCGACAGCCCGGCAGACTCAAAATGGGATCAACACTGACAAAGGGATTGGATGGGCAAATGATGATCGCTTTCAGTTCACGATCAGACAGCAGCGCAGCAAAATCCGCCTGCATACTGGCCTGCGCCAGTCCGCTGAACTCCAGGGATTTCACCGCCGGTTCACAGCGTTCCCGAACAAAATACTCCTGAAACGCCAGCTCACCGATATCGCTGTGTACCCGGGTCGCCACGGGTTGTTCCGACATTGGCAATAACCGCAGCCCAATACCGAGCTGCGCCGCCATCTTCGCCGTTACCTGCGCCAGGCTGTCGCCGCGCCGCAGCGCCTGGCTGCGAAACAGGTGGGTCGCCATATCCTGATCGCCAAGTTGAAACCAGTCATCGCCGCCATAGCGACGCATGGCCGCTATTGTCTGCCAGGTCTCCCCTGCCAGCCCCCAGCCACGCTCGGTGTCGTTAAGATCCGCCAGGGCATACATCACGGAATCCAGATCCGGGCAGATGCGCAATCCCCAGTAATCAAAATCATCGGCAGTGTTCGCTACCACAGTGAGCTGTTCAGGAGCGAGGATTTCTGCCAGGCCCCGGGCCAATTTGGCACCGCCCACCCCGCCACTTAAAGCCAGTACTTTGCCGGAAATAACGGAGTTCTGTTGCGCCATCAGTCAACCCCCATTGCTAGCGGAATAAATCTTTGTCGCGATCGCGAATCAATGCGCTGGAACCCTGATCAGAGGGGCGCAACTGCGCGCCACGAATCAATACCACCGGTGCCGCCTCTGCGGCCTGCCCCATCAAAAACGAGGCAGCCGCGGCCAGTTCGTCCGCCACGGCAATTTCGGTTACTTCCAGTTCCCGACCAAACAAGTCCTGCTCGCCGACCCGGTTCTCCAACGCAGCAAAGCCCGCCGTGCCCATGGCAAAACCCAGAGTGCCATTGCGCCAGGCCCGGCCAGCGCTGTCGTTGATAATAATGTTTACCATCACTCCGAGACGCTCAAATAGCGTCTGACGCAATGTAGCAGCGCTGCGATCGGCATCTTCCGGCAATAGCAGCACTCGAGGATCGGCCTCCTCACTGCTTATATTGGAACGGTCGATGCCGGCATTGGCGTGAACATAGCCCTGGCGATGCTCTACGATCACCACCCCCGGCCGGCTGCGCAGTACCTCGCGGGACTCTCGCAGTACCAGTTCCATCTGCCGGGGGTCTTTGTCACAGCGTTCGGCGAGTTCCCGCGCAGTTGCGCTCGGCTGCACCTCATTCAGATAAGCGTAGCGCCCCTCGGACTTGGAGATAATTTTTTGGGCAATCACCAGGACATCGCCCGCCTGCAAATGCAGGGCATTTGCTTTAAGCGCAGTGGCGATAATCGCCGCCAGGTCGTCTCCGGGCTCCACCATGGGAATACCCTGAAGCGCCTTGAGTATCAGTTCAGTTGCTGCCATAGCCGATGAATTCCAACTCTCCACTACATTTGAGCGATTTGCCCGAAAAGCGAGCTAGTGTATATATCTGCCAGACTGAGTACCATCATACAAGACGATCAAACGGGAAGAATAAATGCAGGACAAACTCAACTTCAACGGTAAGCTGGTCATCGTCACCGGCGGCGGCAAGGGTGTCGGCCGCGGCATCTCCGAAACCTTTTTAAAACAGGGCGCCACCGTCGTGATCTGCGGTCGCAACGCGCCGGAAGCCCTTCCGGCGGTGGGTGACAATACCGCCGTATTCTACAGTCTGGATGTACGCGACCCCGATGCGGTACAGGATATGGTCGACAAGGTCGTTGCAGAGCACGGCCGGATCGATGTTTTGATTAATAATGCCGGCGGCGCCCCGTACTGCGATGCCGCCAATGCCTCACCGCGATTCTCTGAATCGATTGTGCGACTCAACCTGTTGGCACCGCTGTTCTTCGCCCAGGCCTGCAACGCTGTAATGCAAAATCAGCAAGGCGGCGGAGCCATCGTTAATATCGCCTCGGTCAGTGCCACTCGCCCCTCACCGGGCACCGCAGCCTACGGGGCGGCCAAAGCCGGCCTGCTCAACCTGACCACTTCACTGGCGGTGGAGTGGGCCCCAAAAGTGCGCTGTAATGCCATCATTGGCGGTTTGATTCGCACAGAGCAGTCTCACCTCCACTACGGCGACGAGGCGGGAATCGCATCGGTGTCCAGCACGATACCGCTGGGACGCATGGCAATGCCGACCGACATTGGTGAGGCCTGTCTGTTTCTCGCCAGCGATATGGCCTCATACATTAGCGGTGCAGCGTTGACCGTGCACGGTGGCGGCGAAAAGCCGGCGTTCCTCGACGCAGCTAACGCCGAGAAGTCCTGAGCACGGTACCCTATGCCTTGCTTCGTGCGCTCTACAGTTCCATGCCGCGCAGGATAGAAAGCGGGGAGCTGCCGGCCGCTCCCCGCCCGGCAAATTTTTCCCGGTAGCCGCGGGGCGTCAGGCCGGTTTTGCGCTGAAACAAGCGACTGAAGGAACTGGCGTCCTCGTAGCCAACCTGATAAATCACCTCCTCGGTTGGCAAGCCGGTGCTTTCCAGCAGGCGCTTTGCCGTTTCAATGCGCAGGTTCTGAAAATAGCTGTTTGGTGTATCGTCGACCGCCTGCTTGAAGCGTCGAATCAGCGTGCGCGGACTCACCTCCAGACGCGCCGCCAATTGTTCCAGCGAGAAATGTTCGCGCATACGCTTCTGCATAATGGCCTGCGCGCGGGAAACCAGCGGATCATTGTGATCCTGCTGACTCTGCAGAGTAAGGTAAGGTGTCTGTTTGGTCACATTGGTATCGACCAGCAGGGTTTTGGCGCATAGGTTTGCGACCGCTGGCCCCATAAAACGTTCGATCAGATACAGTGCAGTCAGCGTTTCCGCCCCCGTCGCACCACCGGTGATACATTGCCCCTGCGGCAACACCAGTTGATCGGCGTGCAGGTCTATTTGACTGTAGCGCTCACGAAACCGTTCAGCGAGCCACCAGCTAGTGGTCGCTTTACGTCCATCCAGCAGCCCCGTTTCCGCCAACACAAAACTACTGGTGCAGTGAGCGCACAGCGTGCAGCCATTGTCGTGCTGGGCCTTGAGCCAGTCGATAAGGGGACGCAGCGCCCCCAGTCGGACGGAAAACTCCCGAGCTCCCGGGTAGTTCATTGCCGGCAGAATGACGACACTGCCTGGCGCAAGCTCACGCAACAGCCCGTCGGGCAAAATCCGCAGTCCCGACGCTGTGCGAACGCACTCCCCGTCGACAGACAGTGTTTCCCAGTGAAACAGCCCGTCATCGCTGTGGCCCTGATCCCGCCAGTGGGTGTTTGCAACAAAATACACGTCCTGCGGGTTCGACACGCTGCTCGCATAGCAGTGCTCGTAAGCAACAGTGACAACGGTCGGCATGATGACTCCAAAGTTAGCGGGATATCGACAGTGTCACTTTCCACCATAAAATTGTCAATAACGACACTGGCCCCGCTCAGACCACACCAGTAAAGTAGCCACACCTATTACGAAGGATTCACCCTCCCATGGCACTACACAAATCACTAGAAAATCGCCTGCGCTTACCTGCGGTAGCGGCCCCCATGTTCCTTGCTTCCGGCCCTGACCTGGTCATCGAAACCTGCAAGGCCGGTGTCGTCGGCTCCTTTCCGGCACTCAACCAGCGCACCAGCGAAGGCTTTGAGGAGTGGCTCAATACCATCGAGGCAAGCCTGGCCGCCCATGAAGCTGAAACCGGTACAGCCCCCGCCCCCTTCGCCGTTAACCTGATCGTGCACAAGACCAACCCGAGACTGCAGGCCGATCTGGAGCTGTGTGTTAAGCACAAAGTGCCCGTGATCATTACCTCCCTGGGCGCGGTCAGAGAAGTGATCGAAGCGGTGCACAGCTATGGCGGCCTGGTGTTTCACGACGTCATCAACGCCCGCCACGCCAAAAAGGCTGCAGAAGCCGGTGTTGATGGCCTGATCGCCGTGTCTGCAGGTGCGGGCGGACATGCCGGCAGCACCAACCCCTTCGCACTGGTCGCGGAAATCCGCAAATTCTTCGACAAAACTCTGCTATTGGCCGGCGCCATTTCCCGCGGCGACGATATTCTGGCTGCCAAGGCGATGGGTGCCGACCTGGCCTATATGGGCACCCGCTTTATCAGCACGAAGGAATGTCAGGTACAGGAAGAGTACAAAAAAATGATCGTGGACAGCGGTGCCAGCGACATTCTCTACACCCCCAATATCTCTGGCGTGTACGCCAATTTCCTCCGCCCCAGCCTGGTTCAGGCTGGGCTTGACCCCGACAGACTGGAGGAGAAAAAAGACATCGATTTCGGCGCTGAGCTTACTGTCGACGCGGATCACAATGTTGGAGACAAGGAAAGCGGCGCCTGGAAGACCATCTGGTCGGCCGGCCAGGGTGTGGGAGCCATCGATTCCACCCCCAGTGTGAAAGAACTGATCAATACACTGGAGCAGGAATACCAGCAAGCCAAAGCCCGACTTGCCTAGAGCCAGCGACAGCCCGAAGGTGAGCGCCACACCGTGGTGCTCGCCCCCGCATTGCGGTGGCACTTACCGAACTCAGCCCAACAGCAGCGCCGTCAAACCGCTGCCGTCCGCCAGCAATTTCAGCCCCACCACAAACAGAAAGAAGTAGCAGATCCGATAAATGAGCTGTTCACTGACCTTGTGCAGCAAATGAAAACCTAAGCGCACCCCCACCGGAGCCAGTGGGATCAATACCAGCGCGGTTAACAGGTTCTCCCGGGACAGGTTGCCCTGCAGCGTATAGGGAATAATCTTGATAAAGTTCACCACCGCAAAAAACACGGCCATGGTCCCCATCAGCAGCGATTTCTCCATTCGCTGCGGCAACAGGTAGATGCTGATCGGCGGCCCACCGGCGTGAATCCCAAAGCTGGTAAACCCGGCGACCGCTCCCCAAAAGCCGCCCCGCGCCACACTCGGTCCACGGGCATCTTCCGGCGTTTTTCTAAACCAATAGTTCAGGCAGAACAGCACCGCGATCACGCCGATC
>JBFEVY010000127.1:0-9360 GCA_041546665.1 Spongiibacteraceae bacterium
CTCAACCAAGTGCAGATCGTGGGCGATGCGATGGCGATTCCGCTGCTGGATAGCCTGGATGCCAACCCCGGACGTTGGGATCTGTCGTCGGTGTTTAACATCGGTTCCGGTGGCGCCATCTTTTCCGATGCCAAGCAGGAAGCGTTTAAAAAACATTTCCCCAACGCCTTTGTTCTGAATTCCTTCGGGTCCTCCGAGGGTGGTCAGATGGGTATGGATAACGGCAGCAAGAAATCCGCCTCGGGCCTGGGTAATGTTACCAAGACCGAATATATGGATGTCATCATCGACGAGCCGGATCAGCCACGCCGTCACGCCAAACGCGGTGAAACCGGGATTTTCGCCCGCGCGGGTCACATCCCCATGGGCTATTACAACGATCCCGAAAAGACCGCCAAGACCTTTGTCGACGTTGAAGGCAAGACCTGGCTGCTCACCGGTGACAGTGCCAAGCTTGAAGATGACGATTCCATCACTGTGTTTGGTCGCGGTTCAAATTGTATTAATAGTGGTGGTGAGAAAATCTTCCCGGAAGAAGTGGAAGATGCGCTCAAAGCCCACGCCGGTATTTTTGACGCTCTTGTCGTCGGGGTGCCTGACGAGCGCTGGGGTAGTCGGGTGTGCGCGATCATCCAACCGCGAGATGGGGTTGAACTGGACCTTGAAAACATTCAGACCCACTGCCGCCAACACATTGCGGGTTACAAATTGCCCCGCGAAATTCATTTGATCGACGAAGTACCGCGCCAGCCCAGTGGCAAGCCGGACTACAAAACCGCTAAGGCCTATGCGCTGGCTGGTGAAGGCGTCGTATCGTAAATCCTGGTTGGGCCACCAGTGGCGCGCGTTGAACGCGGCGTAAAAACTATATAGCTACGGGCGGCGAGGTACGTCGCCCTGACACGTATCGGAGCATTACATGGCAACTGAACTTTCTATCAGCACTGAAAACTGTATCGTCGAACAAGACGGACATGTGTTGATTGTGACCTTGAACCGCCCTGAGGCGAAAAATGCCTTCAACCCCGAAATGTTGCTGGGGATGTACAAGGCTTGGCGTCTGCTGGACGAAGACGACGACCTGCGCTGCGCGATATTGACTGCAAACGGCGACACATTCTGTGCGGGGATGGACTTGAAAGCCGGTGCGGACGGGCAGCAACGCAGTACTGAAGAGTTTATGGAAATCATGGCCAAGGTGCCCAATGTGCACTGGCAGGCGCTGCTGCGCGATAACCGCCCCTGCAAACCATTGATTCTTGCAGTGGAAGGTTACGCACTGGCGGGCGGTACGGAAATTCTTCAGGGCACTGACATTCGCGTGGCGGCGGAAGACGCTGTGTTCGGTGTAACCGAAGTGGCGCGCGGCCTGTATCCCATGGCGGGTTCCACCATTCGTCTGCGCAAGCAGATTCCCTACTGTCAGGCGGCTGAGATTCTGCTGCTGGCTGAGCATATCACTGCGCAGCAGGCGCTGGATTTTGGTCTGATTAACCGCGTAGTGCCCAAGGGCCAGTCTCTGGCCAAGGCGCGCAAAGTCGCGGAGAAAATCTGCGCAAACGCGCCATTGTCAATCAAGGCGGTGACCACCTCACTGCGCCAGCATACCGAGCATATGTCTGAAGACGAGGCGATGATCAAGTCTGATGAACTGGCAGGGCCGGTGTTCGCTTCCAAAGATGCCAAGGAAGGAATGCGCGCGTTTAAAGAAAAACGCCCCGCAGAATTTAAAGGCGAATAAACCTTGTCTGGCCCACTGCGCGGTGTTCGCGTCATCGAGATGGCGGGGATCGGTCCTGGTCCCTATGCCTGCATGTTAATGGCGGATCTCGGCGCCGAGGTGATTCGGGTTGATCGTACCGGCGGCGGTATGGGCGGCCATCCGGGTGATGTGACGACCCGCGGCAGACAGTCCATCGCGGTCAACCTCAAAACCGATGCCGGTCGCGAGGTTGTGCTCAAACTGCTCGATTCAGCGGATGTCCTCGTCGAAGGGTTTCGCCCGGGGGTAATGGAAAAGCTTGGGCTCGGTCCCGAGGTATGTCTGCAACGCAACCCCGGACTCGTCTACGGCCGAATGACAGGTTGGGGCCAGGATGGACCGCTGGCAAAAACTGCGGGACACGATATCAATTACATCGCCATATCCGGCATGTTGGGCGCGATGGGCGAGGCGTCCAGCCCGCCACCCACTCCGCTCAATGTGATAGGCGATCTCGGTGGCGGTTCACTGTTTTTGGTGATGGGTGTGCTGGCGGCGCTGCTGGAGCGACACACCTCAGGCAAAGGCCAGGTTGTGGACGCCGCGATCTGCGATGGCGCCGTATCGCTGCTCAGCACTATCCACGGTTTAAAAGGTGTGGGGTTCTGGGATGAAGGACGACAAAATAATATCCTGGATGGCGGTGCACCGTTCTATCAAAGTTATGAATGTCAGGACGGCCGCTATCTGTCTCTTGGCGCAATCGAGCCGCAATTCTACGGCCAGCTACTGGAAGGCCTGGAATTGGATTTCGGCGGCACAGATTACAGCGTCCAGTTGGATAAAGCTCGCTGGCCGGAGCAGACCCGGCAAATAGCCGCTCGTATTGCCGAAAAGACCGCCGCTGAGTGGCAAGAGGTCTTTGCCGGCACCGATGCCTGCGTGACGGTGGTGGTAGATATGGACGAAGCTGCTGAACACCCTCACAATGTGGCTCGGGCGAATATTGTTCGCCGCGAGGGTGTGCTGCAAACAGCGGCGGCGCCGCGCTTCTCCCGTACGCCGGGAGCGGTGTCGAGCCTGCCTGTCGCTGAAGGTACACACAGCCGCGCGCTGTTGAGTGAATTGGGCTACGACGAAAAGGCCATTGCAGACTTACTTGACGGCGGCGCGATTGCCCAGAGTCAACATCAGGAGCTGTAAATGAGTCAGGCAGAGGTTTTTGCCAGTATTATCAAGGCGCGCCGTTCGGTGCGCGCCTATTTACCCAAACCGGTAGACGAGCAGACCTTGCAGTCTGTGTTTGAACTTGCCCAGCGGGCACCGTCAAACTGCAACACCCAGCCGTGGACGGTGGCGGTGGTCAGTGGTGCGAAACTGGATCGCCTGCGGGAGCGTTTGCCCAAAGCCTTCATTGAACAAAAAATCAGTATGGACTTCCCCTACGAGGGCAAGTACGAAGGCGTGTTTAAGGAGCGCCAGTACGACGCGGCTCGGGTGCTCTACGATTCAATGGGTATTGAGCGCAGTGACAAGGCCGGCCGTGGGGCGCAGTTTATGCGCAACTTCCGCTTCTTTGACGCGCCCCATTGTGTGCTGCTGTTTTTACCAGAAGTATTCGGTTTGCGTGAAGCCGCAGACGTTGGTATGTACGCCCAGAATCTGATGCTGAGCATGGTGGCCCACGGCCTGGGTTGCGTGCCGCAGACCGCCCTCGGGTTCTTCGCGGAGGACTTCCGGGAAGAATTGGGAATCGACCCCAGCCAGAAATTGCTGTTTGGCATCTCCTTTGGCTACGAAGATCCCCAGGCGCCGGAAAACAAGGCCTGGACATCCCGGGCTGCGCTCGATGAAGCGGTGCAGTTTTATTCTTAGCGGCACAACGACAACAATAATGCGGAGATCAGTATGAGCGAAACGGTACTTCAGCAACTTGGCGATGATGGGGTACTGTTACTCACACTGAATCGCCCACAGAAGAAGAATGCCTTCAATATCGAGCAGTGGATCGCCTTTCGTGAGGCACTGCTCGCTGCCAATACCAACCCGGCAGTTGCCTGTGTGGTAATAACTGGAGCGGGGGCGGATTTTTCCGCCGGTGTGGACCTCAATGATTTTTCCAACGCGGGTGAGGATCATCCCTTTGCCAGTGCGGCCCAAGCGTTGATCGATTTCGATAAGCCGGTGGTCTGCGCCGCGAAGGGGGTTGCCATTGGTGGCGGCGCGACCCTGTTATTACACGCGGATGTGGTTTATGTTGGAGAGAGTTTGCGGATGCGCTTTCCCTTCACCAATCTCGGTCTGGTGCCAGAGTGGGGTAGCAGTTACCAATTGCAGGCCATTATTGGCGCGCGCAAGGCAGCAGAGCTGATGTACAGCGCCCAGTGGATTAACGCCGAGCAGGCCGTGGACTACGGTATCGCTACCGCCCGGTATCCCGATGAGGATATTCTGACGCAGGCTATGGCGAAGGCTGGAGAAATTGCCCAGTGGCCGGTGCGCTCGCTGATGGCCACCAAGAAACTGCTGCGGGATGTTCATCGCCCAGCCTTGAAAGCTGCGATGGCCGGTGAGACAGCGGGAATGGAAGCGCTGGCCGGCAGCCCGGAAAACATCGAAGCCGTCATGGCGATTCTGGAGAAACGCCCCGCGGATTTTGCCCAATTCAGAAAATCTTAGCTCCAGCGGGAGGAATGCTCAGTGGAGACAACGGCCTTATCCTCTACCGTAGCGCTCCGCTTTCGGCCCTGTGAGCCGGGGGATGTTGATGCCGCGGTGCCGCTGATCTATAGCTCGGGCCCCTCAACCTTTGATTATGTATTTTGCGCCGAGTCGTCAGAGCAGGCCCAGGCCTTCCTGCGCAAGTCATTTCTTGAAGGGCGCAGTGAGTTTGGCTATCAACAACATATCGCCGCGGTCTTGGATGACAAGGTCGTCGGGGTGGGGGCGCTGCGCTATGCGCAGCAAAACCTGCCCTTCACCGGCGCTGCGGCGAGTGCGATATTTCGATTTTACTCGCTCTGGTCAGCACTTGGGGTGGTCTATCGCGGCCTGCGTGTCGAGAGTGTGATTCGGCCACCGGCCAAGGGCTTGGGAATTATTTACCAGCTGGGTGTGTCGCCGGATTACCAGGGACAAGGCATCGGCCGCCAGTTGATTAAGGCTCTGATCAGGGAGATACGTCAGCAGGGAGTCGCCACTGCCGCGCTGGACGTCGCCAGCGATAACCAGCGCGCAAAGTCCCTTTATCAGAGTCTGGGCTTTGTTTCTCACGCGCCGCGCGCGGGGGGGCTGGCCAGTCGTTTCGGGCACGTTGCCGACCACATTCATATGCGGATGACCCTGTAAGGCATAGGCTAAGGCGGGCAAAAATTAAACAGGGCAGCCCGCCTGCGCAGTGCTGCCCCGTCTTTTTGGCAGAATCTCCTGGATGGAAAGTCTGCCGCTGAGCGTGTTGCGTTGCTTAGCGCTGCAACAGTGCCAGTTTATTCGGCTTGCCGTTCCATTCTTCCGCGTCTGCGGGCGCTTCTTTCATCTCAGTGATGTTTGGCCAAACTTCTGCCAGTTCGGCGTTCAGCTCCAGGAAGACCTGCTGATCTTCGGGCAACTCGTCTTCCGAGAAAATTGCTTCTGCGGGGCACTCGGGCTCGCACAGTGCGCAGTCGATACACTCATCAGGGTGAATCGCCAGGAAGTTAGGGCCTTCGTAAAAGCAGTCGACCGGGCAAACCTCAACGCAGTCCGTGTGTTTGCAGTTAATACAGTTTTCACCTACAACAAAAGTCATCTCGCTTTAGCCCTCTTTCTTCGGCGCGGTACATCAGATTAAGTAGTGTGGAACAAGCGCGGTATTGTAACACCGGTAATTTTTTTCGGTATAGCCGCGAGCTTAACAATAATTTAGTTGTTCCTTATCGGCATTTCCCATAATCCTTCTGAGTTATGGTACCGGTTTTAAAGTTGTTCCTTAAGTTTGTAGAGCAAATCCTGAGCTTGTCGCGGGCTCAGTGAATCCAGATCAATACTCTCCAGCTCGTCAATCACCGGGTGGGAGGCGGGTGCCGCCCCAAACAGGTCAGGTTGCAGGCTGCCGGTTTGCTGAGGTGCAATGGCCTGGCTTTCCAGTTCCTGCAGTTTGGTTCTGGCGGCGTTGACCACCGACTCCGGAATGCCCGCCAGTTTGGCCACTTGCAGGCCGTAGCTGCGGTTGGCGGGGCCTTCCTGAACGCGGTGCAGAAATACGATGCTGTCGCGGTACTCACTCACACCCAGGTGGACATTCGCCGCCGTGGGGTGGCTTTCCGGGAGTACGGTCAATTCAAAGTAATGGGTGGCAAAGAGCGTGAAGGCGCGCACCCGGTCCGCGAGTTCAATGGCGCTGGCCCAGGCCAGTGACAGGCCGTCGAAGGTGCTGGTGCCACGGCCGATTTCATCCATCAATACCAGGCTGTTTTCGGTGGCATTGTGCAGAATATTGGCGGTTTCGTTCATCTCCACCATAAAGGTCGAGCGGCCGCCTGCGAGATCGTCGGAGGAGCCAATGCGGGTGAAAATTTGGTCAATCACGCTGAGTTTGACGGATTTGGCCGGCACAAAACTGCCAATATGGGCCAGCAGTACGATCAGTGCGGTCTGGCGCATATAGGTCGATTTACCGCCCATATTGGGGCCGGTAATGATCAGCGTACGACGGCGGGCGTGAAGGTCCAGGTCATTGGCGATAAACGGGTCGTCGAGGACGCTCTCCACCACCGGGTGGCGACCTTGTTCGATTGCCAGCATGGGTTTTTCACTGAACTCTGGCTGGCAGAAATCCAGTTGTACCGCGCGCTCGGCCAGATTGGCCAGAACGTCCAGCTCGCACAGTGCATGGGCGGAAAGCTGCAGGGCGCCGAGGTGTTCGTTGAGGCGGTCCAGCAATTCCTCATACAGCATTTTCTCTCGCGCCAGCGCCCGGCTTTTGCTGCTCAGGGCCTTGTCTTCAAATTCCTTGAGCTCCGGGGTGATAAAACGCTCTGCGTTTTTCAGGGTCTGGCGCCGCACATATTCCACGGGCGCCTGGGCAGCCTGGGCACGGCTGATCTCGATGTAGTAGCCGTGTACCCGGTTGTAGCCGACCTTGAGGGTACTCAGGCCGGTTTTCTCCCGTTCGCGTTGCTCCAGGGCAAGCAGGTAATCTCCCGCGTCGCTGCTCAGGCTGCGCAGTTCGTCAAGCTCCTGGTCGTAGCCCTCGGCGATGACGCCGCCGTCGCGAATCACCATAGGGGGATTCTCGGTGATGGCGCGTTCCAGTAGTTCAGCCAATTCGGGGAATTCACTGATATCCCCGGCTAGCTCCCGCAGGTGATTGAATTCCAGCGCGCGCAGTTCTGCTTGCAGGGCGGGCAGGCGGGCCAGCGATGCCTGCAGGCGGGACAAGTCTCTTGGCCGTGCCGAGCGCAGCGCTACCCGGGAAAGAATCCGCTCCAGGTCGCCGATATGCCGAAGTTGCTCGCGCAGGGTTTCAAAGCGGTAGTTATCGATCAGCACCGCAATACTGCCGCGCCGACCGTCGAGTACGGCCCGGTCGCGCAGTGGCCGGTGCAGCCAGCGCTTGAACAGGCGACTGCCCATGGCGGTCTGGCAGCGGTCCAGTACCGAGGCCAGGGTGTTGTCTGTGCCGCCGCCGAGGTTTACATCCAGTTCCAGGTTGCGGCGGGTCGCGGCGTCCATCGCCACGGCTTTGTCCCGGGATTCATGGCTGATCGCGCGAATATGGGGCAGCTCGCTGCGCTGGGTGTCCTTTACATACAGCAGCAGGCAACCGGCGGCGGCAATCGCGCAGGTGAGTGATTCGACCCCAAAACCGCTGAGGTCTTGCACGCCAAAGTGCTGACACAGGGCGCGGCGGGTACTGTCAAAATCGAAATCCCAGGGCGGAAGTGTCCGCCGCCCAGGGATATTGGGCAGTTCTGCGCACTCCAGAGTTTCGGGAATCAATAGCTCGGCGGGGCGCAAGCGCTGGAGTTCGCCGAGCAGTGCGGTTTGCCCGCTCACTTCAAATACGCCGAAACGCCCGCTGCTCATATCCAGTACCGCCAGGCCGAAGCGCTCTTCGTCCTGAGAGACGGCGACCAGTAGCGTGTCACGACGCTCTTCCAGCAGAGCTTCGTCGCTGAGGGTGCCAGGGGTCACAATGCGGGCTACCTGGCGTTCCACCGGGCCTTTACTGGTGGCCGGGTCGCCAATTTGTTCACAGATCGCAACCGATACGCCGAGCTTTACCAGACGGGCGAGATACCCCTCGACGGAGTGGTAGGGCACGCCACACATGGGAATTGGCTCACCACCGGACTTTCCCCGGGCGGTAAGGGTGATATCCAGTAATTCCGCCGCACGCTTGGCGTCGTCGTAGAACAACTCGTAAAAGTCCCCCATGCGGTAAAACAGCAATTCGTGGGGGTGCTGCGCCTTGATTTTGAGAAACTGGCGCATCATGGGTGTGTGCGAACTGAGGTCGGCGCTGGCGTTCATAAATGGTATTCGGGCCTGTGTGAGGCGGGTCAACGGAATGTCAAAAGGGGCAATTCTACGGAATGGTAAATGGGACTGCCACTGTGAAACGGTGTTGAGGGGCCAGCAAAAAGAATTTTAAATGGGGCATTGACAATGGTGGCGGGAATACTGAGTATATATACAGTTGTTTTGGCGGCCAGAGATGAGAGCAGTCGTGGCCATTTTACAGGGATGTGGTTAGCAGATTGAATAGACAGAGGCAGAAAATGGATCCCAATAAGCAAAAAGCATTGGAATCGGCGCTGAGCCAGATCGAACGCCAGTTTGGTAAGGGCTCTATCATGAAAATGGGCGAGAGCTCGCGGGAAGTTATGCCCTCGGTCTCTACAGGCTCACTGGGGCTGGATATCGCTCTGGGAATCGGCGGTCTGCCCTATGGTCGTATTGTTGAAATCTACGGGCCGGAATCTTCGGGTAAAACTACACTGTGTCTGCAGGTGATGGCGGAAGCGCAGAAAGCGGGCAAAACCGTGGCCATTGTCGACGCTGAACACGCGCTGGACCCTCAATATGCCGAAAAATTGGGTGTAAATCTGGATGACCTGTTGGTCTCCCAGCCGGATACCGGTGAACAGGCGTTGGAAATTACCGATATGCTGGTGCGCTCCGGTTCGGTCGATGTGATTGTTATCGACTCGGTTGCCGCGCTGGTGCCCAAGGCTGAAATCGAAGGCGATATGGGTGACTCTCACGTGGGCCTGCAAGCGCGTTTGATGTCTCAGGCGCTGCGTAAACTCACCGGCAGTATCAAACAGACCAACACCCTGGTGATTTTCATCAACCAGATTCGTATGAAAATTGGTGTGATGTTCGGCAATCCGGAGACCACCTCTGGCGGTAACGCGCTGAAATTCTACGCCTCCGTGCGTATGGATATTCGCCGCATTGGTTCGGTGAAAGAGGGCGACGAGGTTGTCGGCAACGAAACCCGAGTTAAAGTGGTGAAGAACAAGGTGTCACCACCGTTTAAACAAGCCGAATTCCAGATCATGTACGGCAAGGGGATTTACCGCCTTGGAGAAGTGATCGACCTGGGTGTGAAACTGGGGCTGGTGGATAAATCCGGTGCCTGGTATGCGTATAAGGGCGACAAAATTGGCCAG
>JBFEVY010000032.1:0-18163 GCA_041546665.1 Spongiibacteraceae bacterium
CGATGGTGGCCCAGCAATTGATCCCCACCCGCGATGGCAATGGGCGTCGCGCCTGCGTGGAAATTTTGCTCAATACGCCGTTGGCGGCTGACCTGATTCGCAAGGGCGATGTGGCGGGTCTGAAAGACCTGATGCGCCAGTCTACCGAGCAGGGAATGCAGACCTTCGATCAGGCCTTGTACGAGCTCTACAGCGAGGGCGAAATTACCTATCAGGATGCGATTGCCCACGCTGACTCCGCGAACGATCTACGCTTGATGATCAAGCTGGACGCCGATGCAGATCTGGATGCCATGCAATCCGCAGCCAGCGAATTTAAGATGGAAGAAATTGAAAAAGGGCGCCCCGGCGGCGGCGGTATGGGGCGGCGATAAGCCCGTTCCAGCAGGCGATTAGCTACCCAGTTCCCGCAGCCAGCTCTGTAAAATCAGCGCTGCGCTGCGGCTGTCGACATCCTGATTTTTAAAGTCCCGGCTGCCCTGCTGCTCGATGATATCGCCGCGGGCTTCAAAACTGCTCAGGCGTTCATCGCTGAATTGCACCTGTATCCCAAAGCGGCCGTGCAGACGGTTGCCAAATTTCCGCGCCCGTTGTGACATTTCGGATTCACTGCCGTCCATATTGAGCGGCAGGCCTACCACGGCAACATCGGGTTGCCAGGTTTTTAGCAGTTTCTCGATTTCTTCCCAGCGCGGTATGCCGTCTTTGGCACTCAGGGCCGGCAGCAGTGAGGCGGTGCCGGTTACCGTTTGGCCGATCGCGCAGCCGATCCAGCGCAGACCGTAGTCAAAGGCTATCGCGGATTTGATGTCAGGCATGGCCACTGTCTGACCCCAGTTGTGCAAAGCTGATACCCAGTTGTGCCAGTGCGGCGTCAACCCGCTGTTCGGGGGCAACGTCAAACAGAATTTCGTCGCGGGCGGGCAGTGTGAGCCAGGCATTGTCCTGCAGCTCCTGCTCCAGTTGTCCGCCTTCCCAGCCGGCGTAACCCAGCGCGATAAGGTTTTGCGACGGGCCGCGGTTGTTGGCGATGGCGTCCAGAATATCCAGGGATGTAGTCAGGGCAATGTCGTTGTTCACTTCAATGCTGGATTCCCACTGCTGGCTGTCCCGGCGGTGCAGTACAAAACCTCGGTCAGTGTGCACCGGGCCGCCGGCGTATACCGCCTGGGGGTGTTCTCCGGATTGGTGGTCAAAGTCCAATTGCTCAAGAATTTCATCCACTTGGACGTCCAATGGCCGGTTTATGATAATGCCCATAGCGCCATTTTCGTCGTGTTCACAGATGTAAATGATGCTGTGAGCAAAGATACCCTCGCCGAGGGTCGGGAGGGCGATCAGAAAATGGTCTCTCAGTGAGCTTGCGGCGTCGGACATACGTGGATAACTCGGGCGCGTGACAGTCGTTGAATACGTCAATAAGTATGGGTCATATCCCGATAAACACAAGCTGGATCTCGGGTGTTTAGCCGCCTTGTGCGGTCATTGAGGCCTTTTCGAAGCGCCAAGTCCGGACGATGCCCAGGCGGTTTTTGCCATCCAGTACCGTGGCGGGCACGGCCTCATAGGGGGCGGCCAAGCGCACTATGCGGTGGGCGGCGCGGTCGAGTACGGGCTGTCCCGAGCTGTGCAGAATTCTCACCTCGTCAACGCGGCCGTCAGGAAACAGCATCAACAGCAGACGCAGCTCCCCTTCAATGCCTTTCTTACGCGCTTCTTCCGGATAGTACTGGTTGCCGATTTTCTCGATATGGGCTTCCCAGCGGTTCAGGTAGAGCGCGTCCGGTGAGCCGCGGGTGGCCACGGAAGTGATGAATTTGGGGCGTGGCATACTCGCATAGGCCTGATTCAGTTGCGCGAGCTGGGCTTCCAGTGCGGCGATGTTCTGACTGAGCTGGGTGCTGTCGTTGTCGCCGTTCTGGGCGTCGCGAATCTCCGCCTGGGGTTTGGCCGAGGTCACGGCGGTGCTACTTTTACCCTGCGTTTTCAGGACTTCCCGGGTGGTCTTTTCCGGTGCCTGTTTGGCCAGCTTCAAGGCCTGTTCTTCGGGGGCTTGATTGTCGTGGAAGGCGCTCTCGGTGATGCTGCTCGGTTTGGCCTTGTGCTCCAGCGAGCCGCTGCCCTCCTGGTCGAACTGGGCAATATAGTCCGCTTCTTCCGGGCGGGTCTGGCTTTGGTACTTGGCCAGGGTTACTTCAATGCTGGGCAGCGCGGGGCGCGGCTTTTCAATGCTGAAACTCAAGCCGAGGATCAGTGCCGCGTGGATGGCCGCCGCAAAGCAGAGAATAAACCCCAGACGCTCTGGGTTAGGCGCCGGATTGGCATAGGGCCATCCGGCCGGCAGGGAAGGCGCATGTTCCGACATACTGATCTAGTGGGTACCGCGTTCGGCCAATTTCGCTGCGATGCAGTCCATGAACTGGCCGCCAATATCGGTGCCGAACTGGGCGTCGATCTCGCGGATGCAGGTCGGGCTGGTGACGTTGATTTCGGTCAGGCTGTCGCCGATCACATCCAGGCCAACAAACAGCAGGCCTTTTTCCCGCACGGTGTCGGCTACTTGCGCGGCGATCCAGCGATCGCGCTCGGTGAGCGGTTGTGCGCGTCCGGTGCCGCCGGCGGCGAGGTTGCCGCGGGTCTCGCCCTCGGCGGGAATGCGGGCCAGGCAGTAGGGCACCGGTTCGCCGTCAATCAGCAGAATACGTTTGTCGCCGTCTTTGATCTCGGGCAGAAACACCTGGGCCATCACGGTTTCGCGGCCGTGGTTGGTCAGGGTTTCGATGATAACCCCGAGGTTGGCATCGTCTTTTTTCACTCGAAAGACCGAGCTGCCGCCCATGCCATCCAGGGGTTTCATCACGATATCGTCGTGGGCCTCGTGAAAGGCGCGCAGCCGGCGCGGATCGCGGGTCACTATCTGGGTGGGGCCGCATTGCGGAAATTGTTGGGCGAACAGTTTTTCGTTGCAGTCGCGCAGGCTTTGCGGGCGATTGATTACCCAGGCGCCCTGCTGATTGGCCATTTCCAGAATGTGGGTGGTGTAGAGAAATTCCTTGTCAAACGGCGGGTCTTTGCGCATCAGGATGACATCCAGTTCGCCCAGCGCGATATCCTCGGCATCTCCCAGGTCGTAGTAGTGATCGGGGTTTTTGTGCACCTGAAGGGGGCTGCTGTTGGCTCTGGCCTGCCCGTTGCTGATATAGAGGTCGGCCTGGGTCATATAGTGCAGGGACCAGCCGCGGTCGGCGGCAGCCCACAACATGGCCAGTGTGGAGTCCTTCTTGTAGGCAATGTTCTCGATGGGATCCATCACGACGCCAAGTTTGATAGTCATCTGTCATCCTATGCTTTTCTGTGAGCCTTCTCTCAATACCTGTCTGGCGCAGGCGACGAATTGCCGCAAGCCTGCGATCATCCTATCTGCCCCGAAGTGGCAGCGAATTTCAGGTACTTGGTACACAACCGCGGTTTATACGCTAGGATACATACATAACGTGTTAACGCAGGCCGCCTGAGAGAACAACGTAAAATACCGTATTCTCTGCCCGGTCGGCAATTTACTTTGTGTCGGGCGGAAGTCGAGTGGGGATTGTTGCTCGTTCTAGGATATCCCCTATGGAACGTTACCGTGTTCCGTGGTAAACCTCTTCGCGGCGTGTTTCGACTGCAGTGCGATATGCAGTAACAATAGTATGAATCAAGGTGTAGTGATTTATGGACGTCAATTTTTCCGACTTGAAAGTCATGATTATCGACGACAGTAAGACCATTCGTCGCACCACTGAGACCCTGCTCTCCAAAGCGGGGTGCGATGTGATTACCGCGATTGATGGTTTTGACGCGTTGTCCAAAATCGCGGACAACAAACCGGATATTATCTTTGTCGATATTATGATGCCCCGGCTGGACGGTTATCAGACCTGTGCGTTGATCAAAAATAATAGTGAATTTAAATCGACTCCAGTGATAATGTTGTCCAGTAAGGATGGCTTGTTCGATAAGGCAAAAGGCCGCATTGTCGGTTCAGATCAATACTTGACCAAGCCCTTCAGCAAGAATGAACTGCTGGAGGCTATTTCTGCCCACGTGGAAAAAAATGTAACCACATGAATGGAAGCGGCCCCCGTGAGGCGCGCGGTATGCGCGTTTGTAAATCGGCGGGGTGGAACTCGGTGAGGCCGAGTGCTGCAATTTTCCCGGAATGTAACATTGGGATGTTTGAACGTTGAATTGGGGGAAGCAATGCCGCGGGTGTTGATTGTTGATGATTCACCGACCGAAATTAAGAAAATCTCACAGATTCTCAGCCGCAGCGGCTATCAGGTGCTGACCGCAGAAACGGGTGAGGAAGGCATCGAGATGGTGAAGCGGGAGTCGCCGGATGTTGTGCTGATGGACATTGTGATGCCGGGGTTGAATGGTTTTCAGGCAACGCGCCAGCTTAGCCGGGACCCTGAAACTCAAAGTATTCCGGTGATCATCGTAACAACTAAAGATCAGGAAACCGACCGTTTGTGGGGGCAACGCCAGGGCGCCAAGGGTTATTTGACCAAGCCGGTCAATGACAAGGTGCTGATCGATACCATTAAGTCGGTACTGGCCTAAGCCGATGGTTTGTCGCTGATGTCTGAACAACAGAGTGCCTTTGACTATCTGGTTACGCTTACCGAGCGTGGCCGGGCGGTGCTGGACAATCTTCCCAGTCAGCGGGAAAAGCTGGAGCAGCTATGGAATGGCGTCGGCTTCGCGTTGGGGGAACAGCGCTGCGTATTGCCCATGGGCGATGTCAGCGAAGTGCTGGTAGAGCCCTCTGTCACGCGTCTGCCCGGAGTGAAAAACTGGGTGAAGGGCGTGGCCAATGTGCGGGGCCGGTTGCTGCCGCTTGTCGACCTGGTGGCCTTCCTCGGTATGCAGTCAGCCGGGGGCGGTGCGCGCCGGGTATTAGTGCTGGAGCGGGGTGATGTTTTCATCGGTCTGGTTGTCGATGAAGTCTACGGCATGCAATATTTTTCTCGAAAAAGTTTCCAAAAAGAGAGTGACTCGATTGCCACTGAGGTTGCGCCTTTTGTGGTGGGTGCCTATCGTCAGGGCACCAGGGAGTGGGCGGTGTTTCAGTCGTCACGGTTGCTGGAAGACGCGGCGTTTTTCAATGTGGCGGCCTAAATGAGTACACGTTAGTAAGCAAAATTCAGTACGTAATAAAGCTGAGTTGGCACACACAATACGATAAGTTCGGGAGTTAGGGTTCATGAATGCAGTTAGTAAAGGAGCCGGGCGATCCAAGGGTAGCCGCACGGTAACTGTACTGGTGATGTTGATTGCACTGGGGTTTGTCGGTGCGGGTGTAAACGTCTATTTCATTCTGAGGGATGCATCCCACGATCAGCGTTATCTCGAACTGAGTAGTGAAATGCGTCTCTATGCGCAGCAACTCGCGAATGCCTCGCGGGATGCTGCCCTGGGCGACGGCGCTGCCTTCGATATGTTGGCCCGAGCACAGCGCAATTTTGCCACGGTGCGTAAAGAGCTGGTTGAGGGCAGTGATGACCTGCCGAGCCCTGCTGCCATGCTGGGCAATAATATCGATCAACTCAATCGACTGTGGGCGCAGGTTGATGACGCCGCCAGTACTATTGTTACCAATCGCGAGCAGATCATTTTCCTTTACCAGGCCGCTACCAACTTAAACAACATCATTCCCTCGCTTCAGGAGCAGAACAACAAAGTGGTAGAGGGCATGCTGGCGGCGGAAGCCACGGCGGGCCAAGTGGCCATTGCCCAGCGTCAGTCCTGGTTGCTGGAGCGCATTGGCCGGAGTGTTGACCGGATGCTCAAGGGCACTGAGACCGCGACCGAGGCCGCTGAACAATTTACCGTGGATGCCAGTGAATTCAGCACTGTGTTGCGCGCGTTGATGGAGGGGAATCCCGCCATCAAGGTGGAACGTTTGCGCGGACGCGGCGCGTTGGCGGCACTGGGTGAAATGGCCCAAAGCTTCCAGCAGATTGGCGGCTCAATGGATCAGGTTTTTAATATCTCTCCCGAATTATTGAAATCTTACGAAGCTGCCCAGGTGATCGCCGTCAATGTGCCGGAGATCCTGCAGGTGAGCAGCCGTTTGAGCACGGATATCGGTCGTCTCGATGAGAAGCGTCCGTTGTCGATGGTGACTGCCATTGGCTTTGTTGCGCTGATCCTGCTGGCGCTGACCTTTTTGGCCTTTCAGTCGTTCCGTAATACCCAGCGTCGCCTGCGGGCCACGGCGGAAACCAACGAGCGCAACCAGACTGCAATCCTGCGTTTGCTGGACGAGCTCGCTGACCTGGCTGACGGGGATCTGACTACCTCGGCAACGGTGACAGAGGATTTCACCGGGGCGATTGCCGACTCGATCAACTACACCATCGACCAATTGCGGGTGTTGGTATCACAGATTAATGAAACGGCGCAGGAGGTATCCTCCGCGGCGCAGAGCTCCCAGTCCACAGCGCTGGAGCTTGCCGAGGCGTCTGACAGCCAGGCACGGGAAATTGCCGGGGCCTCGGCAGCGATTACCGAAATGGCGGTCACCATTGACCGGGTATCCTCCAACGCCCGCGAATCTGCGGCGGTAGCACAGCGCTCGGTGGCGATCGCGAACACCGGTTCTGAGGTGGTACAGAACACCATCAAGGGTATGGATAATATCCGCGAACAGATTCAGGACACCTCGAAGCGGATCAAGCGACTCGGTGAATCATCTCAGGAAATCGGTGATATCGTCTCCCTGATTAACGATATTGCAGACCAGACCAACATCCTCGCATTGAACGCGGCGATCCAGGCCTCGATGGCCGGCGACGCGGGCCGGGGCTTTGCGGTGGTTGCGGATGAGGTTCAGCGCCTCGCGGAGCGCTCCTCCGGCGCGACCAAGCAGATTGAGGCACTGGTTAAGGCGATTCAGTCAGACACCAATGAAGCGGTTATTTCGATGGAGCAGACCACCTCGGAAGTGGTGCGAGGTGCGCGCTTGGCTCAGGATGCGGGTGCGGCACTGACCGAAATCGAGACGGTTTCCCAGGAGCTGGCGGAATTGATCGAGAACATCTCGAATGCCGCTGCGGATCAGGCCCGTTCTGCCGGACAAATTTCCTCTACGATGAAAATTATCCAGGAAATCACGTCGAAAACCTCAACCGGTACCACCGAAACTGCAAAATCGATTGGTGCCCTCGCGGAAATGACCGACGATCTGCGCAGCTCAGTGGCCGGCTTTACGCTGCCTGACCAGGCGAATTCCCACTTATAGGGGCCCTGAAGCGAAGCGAGCATGACGGAACGACGAGACTATATAGCGCTGGAGTGGCTTTCCGGAGAGATCGGGGAGTCGCTTGAGGCCTGTCGCAACAATCTTCTACGTTACCGCAACGACCCGACTACGGAACTCAGCGATGCCCTGCAGCTGCTGCATCAGGTGCAGGGTAGCTTGCGCATGGTGGAGTTCAGTGGCGCGGCCCTGCTCGCTGAGGAGATGGAACAATCCCTCGACGAAATCGTCACAGCGCGCCTGCCGGCATCACGCACGGCAGAGTTGCTCGATGCTCTGGTCATTCTCTGCGCCGCTCTTCCAGATTATTTTGCTGAACTGGTAGAGATCAAAGAAGAACTGCCGGTTCGTTTGATCGGCATGTTTAATGAATTGCGCGCCGCCAGGGGACAGGTCATGTTGTCCTCGACGGTATTGTTTGCGCCTGCGCTAGATGTGCCGCCGGCGACTCCGGTGGTGTCGGCAATAGACAGCGAAGATTTTCTGGCGCTGGCAGACAAGTTACGGCGCATGTACCAGCTCGCACTGGACAATTACCTGAAAAATGTCGAGCCGGACAAGAGCCTGGGTTATCTCGCCAAGGTCTGTGCGCGGGCTGCAAAGCTGACTGCGGGCAGCGAGCGGCAGAATTTCTGGTTGGCATCCTCAGCGTTTACCGCTCTGCTGGTTGAGGGTGAGCTGCACTCCACTCCGGCAACACGGGCGATACTGCGCCGGATCGACCGAGAAATTCGTCGCCTCAGTGAAAGCGGTGTTCAAGGCAAAACCTCCCAGTCGCTGTACAGTGATCTCCTGTTTTATGTGGCGCTTAGCGAGTCCTCCGAGGGTCTTGTAGACGAGGTCAAACAGCGTCACCGCATTGCTGCGCATTTCCAGCAGGCCAAAGGGCAGTGGCGCGACATCTACGGGCCAGCGGTGGCCTCGATTATTCAGGAGTTGCGACGTCACGCCGGACAGCTCAAGAGCGATGCCAGTTCCTTGGAAGTGCGTGCTCACTGTAAAGAACTCCGCGATGTTATGGCGGTGTTGGGTTTAATTCGCGGCTTGTATTCAATCAATGCCGCCACCGATATGCTGAAAGACAAGCTGAGCGACGGTCAGGCCCTGGCGGTGGCAAAGAGCTTTCTTTCGCTGGCAGATGAGTTGGAAGGCCAGACCGCCGACGCCGGTGCGCAGGCTGAGATTGATGATGTCGCTGACCCGGCTCGCCAGCGCGAACTGGTGTCGTTAAGCAATGAGACACTTAACGAAGCCCAGGACGCGGTTATGGCCTACGTGGCCGAAGGTTGGAAAGTCGACCTGCTGCTGGCCGTGCCTGCGCGTCTGCATGAACTGGCATCGAAGCTGGAAGAGTTGGGGCTGCCTGCGCCAGCACAAATTTTGACGAATTGCGCCCGGTTTGTTGTTGAACAATTGATTGAACAGGGCAAGCAACCCTCCTGGCAGGAGTTGGACGCGCTGGCCGACGCGCTGATGTCAGTTGACTACTATCTTGAGCGCAGTGTTCACGGTCCTCAGCATGAAGATACCGAATTGCTGCGTCTTGCGGAAAGCTGCCTGAATGTCATTGGATATCCCGTTAGCGGTCTTGCGCCTGCGCCTGCTGTCGCTGATGTCGGCGCGGCGGTTGCTCCGGTGGTGGCGGAAATTGAAGTAGCGCCAGCGCCTTCGGTTGCGGAAAATGCGGCTGTTGCTGCGTTGGAACTCGACCCGGAAATTCTCGAGATTTTTCTGGAAGAGGCGGGCGAGGTACTGGATTTATTGCGTGAGCGCCTACCCCGCTGGCGTCAGGCACTCCTGTCGCGGGATATGCTGGCTGAGGTGCGGCGGGCATTTCATACCCTGAAGGGCAGCGGCCGAATGGCCGGCGCGCAGCAATGCGGCGAGTTGGGCTGGGCCGTTGAGAATATGCTCAACAAGGTCGTTGAAGAACGTTTGGATATTGACGACGCGCGCCTGACGCTGGTGGAAAAGGCCACCGAGCTATTGCCAGAACTGATAGACGGCTTGCGCGATGGTTACGAATTACCCCCCGCGCAACTGCAGCCGATTCTTGATGCTGCCGAGGCGCTGAGCCGCGAGCAGTCCCCTGAGCTGGGCGAAATACTGGTGGCCATGCCCCAGGAACAAACCGCCGATGAAGGTTTGATCGGGGTATTCATTGGTGAGGCGGATGTTCATCTGGGGGTGATCGAGAATTACCTCGACAATGTCGTCAGCTACCCGGTGCGTTTGTCTGACGAGGTTCAGCGGTCGCTGCACACCCTGAAAGGCTCTTCCAAAATGGCAGAGGTGTGGGCGATTGCGAATATCGTGACGCCGTTAGAAGGACTGGTCAAAGAGCTGCGGGCCATGCGTATCCCCGCAGATGAGGCGTTGATCTCGCTGATTGCCGCAGTGGTGGTGGAAACCCGCAGGCTGATTACCCGCTTGCATCACAGTGCGCCGTCAGAGCTGGCTGTTCCCGAAGAACTGCGGCAGCGTATTGAGACCCTGGCAGAGCAAATGCTGCATGAGGCAAGCGCGGGCACGGGTATGCGTGCGGCGGGGCAGATTGACCCCGGTGAGCTGCAGCAGTTCTTGATGGTCTACGGTGACCACCTGCAAAACCTGATGGATGCCATTGATCGTTCGGGGGGGATTCCGCCCTCCAGTCTGTTCCGCAACTATGGTTCGACCATGGGACAGTTTGCGATTCGTGCCGAAGAGATCGGCAGTGAATCCACGGCTGAAATGGCGCAGGCGCTGCAGGTTATGTTTACCCGCACCCGCGACCCGCTGTCGGAAAGCTATGTCGCGTTGGTTCGCCAGTCCCTCGACCAGCTCATGGAAGACCTCAATCAGTTGGCGGCGGAGCAGACTGCGTCAGAAAATGCGCCGTTGCTGGATAAGATTCGCGATTTTGACAGCCAGGACGACGAGCTGGCTGCGTTGCCCGACGACGTAGCGGAAATGGTCCGGGAGGTTGAGCGGGAGGCGGCCACGCCGTTGCTCGATGAAGACGTCGATCCGGAAATCCTCGAGATTTTCATGGAGGAGGCTAATGACCTGCTGGAGAGTCTCGACGAGGCCATTCACCAGTGGTCGGATGACCGCGGCAACACCGCGCATATCGACGATATCCTCCGCTATCTCCATACCCTGAAAGGGGGCGCGCGACTGTCGGGGATGAGCGCGCTCGGGGATATGGCGCACGATTTTGAAACCCTGCTGGCAACAGCGGTGGCCAAGGACGATGTGCGCTCAGACGCGCTGTTCGCTGAGACCCTGACCTACCAGGATAAGCTGGTGCGTTTTGTGGACGCTGTGGCGGCCGGCGGTGATGCGGGAAGCGCCGCTCCGGATGCAGAGCCGGTGTCAGATACCGAACCGCCAGTTCCAGAGCTAGCAGCAGCACTTGCTGAAACGCCGGTTGATCTCGCCCCGGTACAAGTGAGCGATTCCCTGTCGGCTCCCGAACAGGGCGAACTGGCGCCCCAGTTGGCGCCCACTCCGGCGGCGGACATCGCTGCCGAAGCCAATGCGGTAAGCGGTGATTTTATTGCCGCGTCGTTGGTGGCAAACCGTGGCCCTCAGGAAATGATCAAGGTGCCCGCCGGCTTGCTTGAGCGTTTGATCAATCTGGCGGGTGAGAGCTCTATTGCCCGGGGGCGGGTAGAGGAGCAGGTTAACGACGTCCACTACTCCCTCGAAGAGATGGAAATGACCGTGAGTCGTCTCCAGGAGCAGGTGCGTCGCCTGGACATGGAGACCGAGGCGCAAATTATTTTCCGCCAGGAGCAAATGGAGAGCGAAGGCGCAGAGGGTTTTGACCCGCTCGAGTTTGACCGCTATTCCCAGCTGCAACAATTGTCGCGAGCCTTGCTTGAATCCGCATCGGATTTGATCGACCTGCGCAGCACGGTGGTTGATAAAAACCGCGATATTGAAACCCTGTTAGCACAGCAGTCCCGGGTGAATACCGAGTTGCAGGAAGGTTTGATGCACTCGCAGATGGTGCACTTCTCGCGAATGGTGCCACGCTTGCGTCGCGGGGTGCGACAGGTTGCCGGAGAGCTGGGCAAAAAAGTTGAATTCAAGGTCTATAACGCCGATGGCGAGATGGACCGCCGGGTGCTGGAGCGGATTATTCCGGCGCTCGAACACGTATTGCGAAATGCCATTGACCACGGCATCGAGGACGAGCAGAGCCGTCTCGCGCAAGGCAAGCCCGCTGCGGGCCAGATCAGTATGCATTTCGACCGCCAGGGTGGCGATGTTGTTATGTTGATTGGCGATGACGGCGGCGGGATCAACCTTGAGGCGGTGCGCAAAAAGGCGGAGTCTCTGGGGCTGGTCAGCGCCGATGCCACGTTAAGCGACGCGCAGTTGCTGGAATATATTTTCCACGCTGGCTTCAGTACCGCGAGTAATGTGACCCAGATTTCCGGGCGCGGTGTCGGCATGGATGCGGTGCGCAACGAGATTAAACAACTCGGTGGCGCTATTACCGTTAAAACCGAAGCCGGGGCGGGAACGCGATTTGAAATTCGCCTGCCGTTCACGGTTTCAGTTAACCGCGCCCTGATGGTCAGTGTCGGCGGGGAAATCTACGCCGTGCCGCTGAACAATATCGAGGGTATTGTTCGCGTTAGTCCCTACGAGCTTGAGGTGTATTACGAGCCGGGCGGGCCGGATTACGAGTACGCGGGGCAAACCTATCGCCTGCGGTATATGGGGCAGCTCGTCGGGGGTGGTAACCCCATTCTTGAAGGGCAGGTTGAGCCGCGCCCGGTGTTGTTGATTCGCAATGCCGAACCGGCGGCCGCGGTTCAGGTAGATTCGCTGCTGGGTTCGCGCGAGGTGGTGGTAAAAACCCTTGGGCCGCAGTTTGCGACCGTGCCAGGCCTGTCTGGTGCAACGGTCCTGGGTGACGGTAGTGTGGTGGTGATACTGGATATGCTCGCTGCCATTCGCGCCAATGAGGCGCGCCTGTTACTTGGCGATGCGGCGGGCGAACAGGCGCGGCTGGAGCAGGACCAGGACGTTCGCCGGGTGATGGTGATCGACGACTCGGTTACCGTGCGCAAGGTCACCGCGAGGCTGCTGGAGCGCCAGAAAATGAGTGTGGTCCTGGCGCGGGATGGCCTGGAAGCGGTGCAGTTGCTTCAGGAAATGACCAACCTGCCCGATGTGATGCTGCTGGATATTGAAATGCCGCGAATGGATGGCTTTGAGGTCGCGAGCCGAGTGCGGAGTAATCCGCGCCTCAAGCATATTCCGATTATCATGATCAGCTCCCGTACTGGCCAGAAGCACCGTCAGCGGGCCCAGGGGCTCGGGGTGAACCGCTTCCTGGGTAAGCCCTATCAGGAAATTCAGTTGCTCAAGGCCATAGATGAAGTGATTGCGAGTGTGGGAATAGCATGAGTAGCGCCGCGGAAAATCTCAGTCTAGCGAACTTGGTGTTACCCGTATCAGACGGGGCCCTGATTTTGCCAAATTGTTGCGTGGTGGAGATTCTGATTGCCAATCTCAGCTCGGCGATGTCCTCGCCCGTGGTGATGGGCACCATGACCTGGCGCGACAACGACATTCCTGTGGTGATGTTTGAAGGCTTGCTGGGCGGGCAGCTTCCCGATGATTTTCAATTGCGTCAGGTTGCCGTGTTACAGGGGATGGCCGATACGGAGCGACTGCCCCATTTCGCCATCGCCCTGTCCGGAATGCCGCATCTCAAACAGATGCGGGCCGAAGATTTGGAGGAGTTGGACGCACCGGAAACCGGCTTGCCCCAGGCGGTATACAGCCGAGTGCGAGTCGATGGTCAGGAGATGATGATTCCCGACTGGGATGTGATGGAGTCACTCACGCTTCAGGCGCTGTTTGGTGAGGGCAGTTGGAGTGGTGCCACCCTTGAGCAGGGGCAGGACGCAACGCTGCCGCCTGAAGTCGATGTCCAAGAGGTTGCCCTGGGGGCGGCGGCATCGTTAACGTCGGGGCCAAAGGGCGAGGAGTCAGAAGCCTCTGAAATCACGCTGGACGAGCCGGCTCCCTTTGCTGAACCGAATTCCGACGCCAATCCCGATAACACGTCCGGCGAGTAATCAGTCCCAGCCCATATCACCGAAACGGTGTTGCAGTATGCTCATTGCGGCCAGTGGTGCGGTTTCAGTTCGCAGCACCCGAGGCCCCAGTTGCATCGCTTGAAAACCACCGGCAATCGCGGTGTCAATTTCCTCGTCGCTGAGTCCGCCTTCAGGCCCGACCAGCAAGCGCAGTTTGCGACTTTCTGGGAGTGTCAGTGCCAGTTCCTGGCTGCGTGCCGGGCAGAGAACAACATCCAGGCTGGCCCCACTTCGGGGTAACCAATCCGCCAGCGATTGCGGGGGCAGCAATTCTGGCAGGACGCTGCGGCCGGATTGCTCGCAGGCGCTGATCAGGATTTGCTGCCAGTGCTGTAATTTTTTCGCTTCCCGGTCGCCCTGTAGTTTTACGTCTACCCGTTCGGTGAACAGCGGCGCGATGCGGGCGACTCCGAGTTCGGTGGCTTTCTGGATCACCAGATCCATGCGGTCGCCCTTTGACACACCGATGCCCAACTCAATGCTCAGGCTGGATTCGACCTCTGTCTTCTGCAGGCGCTCACCGATTTCGCAGTACAGTTGGCGGCGGCCGGCTTCGGTAATTGTTGCCTGGTAATCATTGCCGTCGCCGTTAAACAGAATCAGTTCCCGCCCGGTGCGCATTCTCAGTACCTGCAGCAGGTAACGCGCCGCGCGCTCCTCCAGTTCCAGATTTTGGCCACTGGCCAGAGGCTGGGAGGTGTAGATTCGGGATATTCGCATGGTGGCCTGTGTTACTCCGCCAGGATTTTGCTGAAGGCTTTGGAGTTGCGCTGAAAGTTATACAGCGCCTGTTTGGCCGGCGGCAGTGCCTCCAGCGGGCAGCGCACATAGCCCTGCTCCTGAAACCAGTGTGCGGTTTGAGTGGTCAGCACAAAGGTTTGCTTGAGGCCAAGTTTGCGGGCGTCGTCTTCCAGTTGCTGAAGCAAGCGCTCGGCCCGGTCGGCGCCCCGGTAGTCGGGGTGGGTCGCTACGCAGGCGATCTCGCCGCTACCGTGTTCCGGGTAGGGGTAGAGGGCCGCGCAGGCGATGACCATGCCGTCCCGCTCGATCACTTTGAATTGGTTGATTTCATTTTCAAGGTGCTCCCTGGAGCGCTTGAGCAATATGCCTTTTTCTTCCAGGGGCTCGATAATCGACAGAATGCCGCCGACATCGTCGATGTCCGCCGTATGCATCTGCTCGTAGTGCTCCTGGGTAATCAGAGTGCCGGCGCCGTCGCGGGAAAACAGCTCTTGCAGGAGCGCGCCGTCTTCTTTGTAGCTGATCATATGGCAGCGCTTAATGCCCAGGTCGCCGGCATTTACCACCGCTTGCACGATACTGTTGTGGGCCAGTTCCGGCTGGTTGGCAACGGCGACATCCACATCCCGGTATTCGCACTGGCGGCACAACTCGCCCTGGCTGTCCATCAGGCCCGCGTTTTCAGTGAATAAAATCAGTTTGTCGGCGCGCAGTGCCACCGCGCTGTAGACGGCGACATCTTCCGCGGCGAGATTGAAAATCTCGCCAGTGGGGGAATAGCCCAGCGGTGACAGCAGCACGATATTCTGCAGCTCCAATTGTTGCTGCATGGCGGTGGCATCCACTTTGCGCACCACACCGGTGTGCTTGAAGTCGACACCGTCGAGTACCCCAATCGGGCGGGCGGTCACGTAATTACCCGAGCTGACCCGAATTGCCGCGCCGTGCATGGGGGAGTTGGCAACGCCCATCGACAACAGCGCTTCGATTTCCGCGCGCAGTGAGCCGGTGGCGGCGGTTACGCAGTGCAGCTCGGATTCATCGGTGACGCGCAGGTCGTTGTGAAACCGGCTTTGCAGGCCCGCATCGCGAACCCGGCCTTCAATTTGTGGGCGCGCACCATGTACCAGAACCAGACGAACTCCAAGGCTGTTCAGCAGCGCAATATCGTGGACAATATTCGCAAAATTCGGGTCGGCAATTGCCTCGCCGGAAATCATCAGCACGAAGGTTTTGCCGCGATGGGCATTAATATACGGTGCCGAATTGCGAAACCATTTAACGTAGTCGGTTTGTTGTGCCATTGCCAAGCCGGATATAGTGAGAGAACCAGCTTCTATTTTGTGTGTAAGGTCATAGGCTTACAAGCAAATAATGACAATCTGCCGGGATTCATATGGGACTGACGTGGCCGAGATAACACCATTACCGAGCGAGCAGCAGCACCTGCTGCACTGGCAGGGAGGCCTGCAAGCCGACATCGACGCCTATTTTGCTGCGGCACATGAGCGGGTTGAGTCGGTGTATCAGCAGCATTTCGGTCGTTTGGGCGCGGTGGCGAAACGCCACTGGCGCTGCCGGCGGGATGTGCCGGCAGACCTGCTCGCGTTGCCGAGGAGTCTGTGGCGGCTGCTGCAAAAGCTACGCGGCGGGACGTTTGCGCCACGGGCGCTGACGGCAAAGGAGCAGTGGGTCGCCCAGTGTCTGGCGGACGAGGCGCTGGACCTGGCGGAGCTGGAAACCATGCTGCTGCGGCATTTACAGCGACATCCGGATTACCGCGAAGGGGATGTCGCCGGGTTGCGGGCGGAGCTTGGCGGGCACAGTTCGGACCAGGCTGCCCGGCGCTTGCATCAGGCGGTGGCGCGTTGGGGGCTGAGTCACGACAGCAGTCGCGATATGGTGCTGTTTCTGGGGCTCGGCATGCTGGGCCGCGGCCTGGGTGACAAGGTGGCCTTTGGCAGTGCGTCGATACTCGGGGTGTCGCTGGCCAGTTCCCTCTATCTCGGCCAGCAGGGCTGGTTGGGCAGTGTCTGGGCGAGTTGGTTTGGCGTGCCGTTTTGGGTAAAGGCTGGCGGTGTTGCAATGGGTTTTGCCGCAATGTGGTTTGTTACCCCGGTGTTGGCGCCATTTTGTGAGTGGGGCTTTAATCGGGTCTGGAGCCGGCGCCGAATTCACCGCATTGTGGATGAGGTGCACCGGGAGCTGAGCCCGTCGCTGCAGGAGCAGTTTTGGGCCTACGGCAGCTATCTGCAATTTGTCCCCGACGTTTTGGTACTGTTGCGGCAGTTGCGCTAAAAAAGCGTGACGGCGTGGGTGATTCGTCGTATATAAGCGTTTTTTTGAGCGCGATGCCGTGACCGCAGAGATTTCTTTTTTCGCCGAAGATCGGGAAGCTTCCTTTGACGCCTTGGCAGAGGCGCTTGAGCGGCGGGGCTATCTGGAAATGCCCGGCGAACTCCCCCCGCAATTGGCCGAGGGCTTATTGCGGCGCGTGATCGAGCTGGATGACGATGAGTTCAGAGCGGCGGGTATTGGTCGTGCGGGTGATTTCCAACGCAACCGCTTTGTGCGCAACGACGAAATTCGCTGGTTTAGCGGTGATGAGCCGATCGAGGAGGCTTATCTGCAATGGATGGAAAGCCTGCGTATTGCGATGAATCGCCGCTTGTTTTTGGGCTTGTTTGACTACGAATGTCACTTTGCGCGCTATTCCCCAGGCGCGTTCTATAAAAAACACCTCGACGCCTTTAAGGGGCGAACCAATCGGGTGCTTTCTACTGTGACCTATCTTAATCCGGGCTGGATGGCGGCGGATGGAGGCCAGTTGCTAATCTATGGTGACGACGGTGAGCGCGAGGATGTGGTGGTGGCCACCGTGCAGCCGCTGATGGGAACTGTGGTGGTCTTTCTCAGCGACAGGGTGCCCCACGAAGTCTTGGCCGCCCAGCGCCTGCGCCACAGTATTGCCGGCTGGTTCCGGGTCAATGGCAGTCTGGGTGACTGCATAGACCCGCCGGCTTGAGCTGGCGGGTGCCGCAATAGCCCTCAACGGGCTTATCTTGGTTTAGATACGGCGCAAAATACCCAGAGAGTTCACCCGGCTGACTTCCTCAAACAGGCCTGAGGCCAGCGCCAGACGGAAAATGGCAATCGGGGCCTGGCCGCCTTTCTCCGGGTCGGGAAACAGGTCGTGAATGGCCAGTATGCCGCCGCGCATCACATGGCTGGCCCAGCAGCGGAAATCGGTCAATGCCGCTTCCAGGCTGTGACCGCCATCAATAAACACCATCGCCAGCGGCGTATTCCAGTAGCGGGCGCAGACTTCCGAAGGGGCCACCAACGGGACAACCCAGTCTTGCAGGTCGGCGCGGCGAATATTGCGCCGGAATTCGGCAAAGGTATCGAAGATGCCGTCCTGCTTATTGTAGAGCTCCGGGTCGTGAAACATTTCCCCGAGCTGGTGTTCCTCTGATCCGACATGGTGATCTACTGCGTAGACCACACTGTTTTTCTCCTTGCAGGCGAGTGCGAGGTAGAGGGTGGATTTACCGCAGTAACTGCCCACTTCCAGTACCGGACCGCGATCCGCCGTGGCCAGCGCGTGATCATACAAGGTCTGGGCCTCGTCGGCGGCCAGGAAGCCTTTGACCTGGTCGATATCAATTGGAAGCGTCGGGCTCATGGGTGACTCCGTAAAAAAATTCTGTCGGGCACAATAGCGAAACCGGGCGGCGGGGACAATCGCTAATCTGTAGCAGGGGCTTGTGGCGTTGGCAGCAGAGGCCGCTTATAGTGCAAGGCAATCGTATTCGGCCAAGTGTGGCTTTTCAGAAGGGGGCACTATGCTCAAGCTTTACGGATTTGCAGTCAGCAACTATTTCAATATGGTCCGCATGGCCTTGATGGAGAAGGGCGCGCCTTTCGAGATCATCGAGACCTACCCCAGCCAGGAGGCGGCGTTCCTCTCGCGCAGCCCGGTGGGCAAGGTGCCCTGCCTGGAGACCGC
>JBFEVY010000235.1:0-5700 GCA_041546665.1 Spongiibacteraceae bacterium
AAACTGGCGGCGATCGACGGTAATCGCGGTGCCATGGAAAGTGAGTGGCGTACTCCAGAGCCGGGTTCTCCGCCTGAGCGTTTCCGCTTTAGCCTGGAACAGGGTGTTCAGGTTGGCACCAGTGAAATTTCTGTGGTTGTCCAAACCCGCCCCGGTGAAGTGTGGCCGCAAAAGTCAGATGATCCGCAGCGCGAAGAGACCATGGTGCGTATCCTCGCCCAATACCTGGCAGACAGCCAGGCCGAGAGTGCGGTTTCTGTGTTGGCCCGTCACAGCGGTAGCAAGCAGGAAGGCAAAATTTTTATCGAGGGCGAAGGCAATAATCAGTACCTGCATCTGCGCCTGCCCGAAGAGCGCGCCTGGGCGGCGCTCGGCCTGGCGCTGGAAAAGTCAGGCTTTGAGATTGAAGAGTTTCACCGCAGCGTAAACAAATACTGGCTCAGTTATATCAATCCTGACGAAGATGAACCGGGCTGGTTTGCCAGCCTGTTTGGCATCAACAACGTCAAGAAGAGCCGCTACGTAGTGGAAATGCGACCCATCGGCAAAGATGAAGCGCTGATTTACCTGAATTACCAGAAGGGCCGTCGCCTCAAGGCGGAAGAGCGCGATATTCTGCTGCGTCGCATTATGGGGTATATGCATTAATGCGCTTTGCCTCTCTGGGCAGCGGCAGCAAGGGCAATGCAACACTGCTGGAGACTGACCAGAGCTGCCTGCTCATAGACTGCGGGTTTACGATTAAAGAGACCGAGCGCCGTATGGCGCGGCTGGGGCGATCTCCGAGTGATCTCAGTGGTATTCTGGTCACCCATGAGCACAGCGATCACATCAAGGGTGTGATGCCGCTGGCGCGCAAGTATCGGCTTCCCGTCTACTGTAGTTTTGGTACCGCCGAGTACGGTGATATCCGCAGCAGTGAATTATGGCGGCATCTGAGCCTTGACGAATCGAGGGATATTGCCGGAATTGACGTCACTCCCGTTGCCGTACCCCACGACGCACGGGAACCTTGCCAGTTTGTATTTCGGCACGGGCAGCGCTGTTTTGGGTTGTTGACGGATCTAGGTAGCATTACGCCCTATGTGCGGGAACACTACCGGGATTGCGACGCCCTGTTGCTGGAATGCAATCACGACGTTCCTATGCTTCAGGCGGGACCGTATCCACCGACCCTCAAGCGTCGGGTGGGAGGTGACTGGGGTCATCTCAATAACAGTCAGGCGGCAAGCCTGCTGGAAACCAGTTGTGTTGAGCGCCTGCAACATATTGTGATGGCGCATCTCAGTGAAAAGAACAATACTCCAGCTCTTGCAAGGGCTGAAGTTGAACCGATGTTGGCGCGCAGCGAGGCATTGCTGTCTGCCGATCAGGAGGCCGGTTTCGACTGGCTGGCGATAGCGTAAAGCAGTGTAGAGAACTGTGTTTTAGAGGCAAACCATGGAAAAGCGCGAAGAGTTGTATTCTGGCAAAGCAAAGTCGGTATTTCGCACCGATGACCCGGATCGTTACATTCTCACCTTCCGAAACGACACCTCGGCGTTCGACGGTGTGAAGGTTGAGCAGCTCGATCGCAAGGGTATGGTCAACAACAAATTCAATGCCTTTATCATGCAGAAACTGCAAGACGCGGGTATTCCAACCCATTTTGAGTCGCTGCTTAACGACACCGAAGCGCTGGTGAAAAAGCTGGATATGCTGCCAATCGAGTGTGTCGTTCGCAATATCGCTGCAGGCTCGATTGTGAAACGCCTGGGTGTCACGGAAGGTCAGGAGCTGACTCCACCTACCTTTGAGACCTTCTTGAAAAATGATGCGTTGCACGACCCCATGATTAACGAGTCGCATATCCGCAGCTTCGGTTGGGCAAGCGATGAGCAGATGGCAAGAATGCGCGAGCTGACCTATCAGGTGAACGATGTCCTGAAAGCGCTGTTCCTCGACGCGGGTATGTTGTTGGTGGACTACAAGCTGGAATTTGGTGTGTTCTCCGACGGCGAGATTTACCTCGGCGATGAGTTTTCCCCCGATGGTTGCCGGATTTGGGATAAAGAGACCCGGGAAAAACTCGATAAAGACCGTTTCCGTCAGGACCTCGGCAATGTGGTCGAGTCCTACGAGCTGGTAGGGCGTCGCCTGGGCATGAGTTTTGACGACTGAAATCCTAGTCTGCAAACGTTGCTGATATGAATTTGGTTCGCTCTGTAAAACACCGTGGCATCCTTGCACTGCTTTTGCTTTGCCTGGGTGGCATGGTGTGGCTGCAGGGCGAGCACATCCATACCGATCAAAGCAGTTCCCTCGCGGGCGAGTGTCTGGTTTGCCATATGGGCACCGCGGCAAGCATAGCGCCGGAAGTTAATTTTGTTCTTCCCGAGTTTGTCGAACTGGCGAGCTCAAATCACTTTCTTCAATCTCTTCGCGTTGCCGATACGCTTCGGCCGCCGGTACGCGCCCCACCTGTTGTTGTCTGAAACACTAATAATTTCACTCGATGCCACAGGCTCTCTTGTTAGAGGCCTGTGGCCCGTTGCAGACAATATCTTCAGGTAATTTGTGATGAACAAAACTGTACTGCTGTCGCTGCCGTTACTGGCGGTGACACTGCCCGTGTTGGCGGATTCTGAAACAGAACTCAATGAAACCCCGAAAGCAAACAAATCGCGTCTCGAACACGTACTGGTGACCATGCCCGTGCATAAAACCGAAGCGCGTACAGCCCTGCCGGTAACGGTACTAGATCAGGAAGCCTTGCATCGCAAGGCGGCTGCTACGATTGGTGAAACCCTGAATCATAGCCCAGGTCTGGCTAGTGCCAGTTTTGGCCCCGCGGTAGGGCAGCCCATTATTCGCGGTCAGCAAGGACCGCGGGTAGCGGTGCTGCAAAATAGCCTTCCCGCACTGGATGTCTCAACCAATAGTGCCGATCACGCGATATCGGTAGAGCCGATTCTGGCCAGCAGTATCGAAGTGCTGCGGGGCCCGTCAACGTTGCTGTATGGCGGTGGCGCCATCGGCGGTGTGGTGAATGTGATTGACGGCGGTATACCAAGCCGCGCTGTCGACGGGGTTGAGGGTGCCGTTGAGGCGCGGCACAACTCGGTGAACGACGGTCGCACGGGTATTGCCCGTCTGGATATGGGCAACGGAAATTGGTCCTGGCATCTGGATGGCCTTTACCGGGACTGGAACGAGCCGGATATTCCCGGGTTGGCGGTGAATCGCAATACCGCTGACGAGGAGGCGCTGGAGGAAAGCAGCGATGGTTATATCGCCAATGCGAGCGGCAGAACGCGGCGTTTTACCCTTGGCACGGCCTATCAATTTGACAATGGCTACGCCGGTATCAGCTATTCGGAGCTGAGCAATTTCTACGGTATTCCTGCGGGTGTTCATCATCACCATGAGGAAGAGGGCGCCGATCACGAAGAGGAAGGGCACGAGGAAGAGGAGGGCGGCATCAGCCTGGATGTCAGTCAACGGCGCTGGGAAGCGGCTGGTGACCTGCATGGGGACGGCTTCTGGGAAGTGTTTCGCTGGCGAGCCGCCTACAGCGACTATGAACACCGCGAAATAGAAGCAGATGGTGCGACGGGTACGCTGTTCACCAAGGATGCCTGGGCGTTGCGCGGGGAACTTGGCCATCGGGAATTGGGTCCTGTCCACGGTGTGCTGGGAGTCCAGTATCAGGAGTCTGACTTTGCAGCGATTGGTGAGGAGGCTTTTGTGCCGGCGACAACAAATCGCGCGCTGGGCTTGTTCTGGCTGGAGGATTACCACAGTGAGCGCTGGCAGTTGGAAGGGGGCTTGCGGGTGGACCTCGATCAATTGGACAGCGATGAACCAGAGCTGGACGACAATGACCTGACCCTGATCAGTGGCTCGCTGGCGGCGCTGTACGATCTTAACGATAACTGGACAGTCTCAGCGGCCTTCTCCGAGGCGAGGCGTGCGCCAGGGGCGGAAGAGCGTTTCTCCAATGTGTTGAACGATGCCAGCAGTTATGTGGTTCACGGCGCCAGTGGTGCAATTGAAGTCGGTGATGCCGGCCTGCGCCGCGAGAAATCCGATAATGTGGAAATGAGCCTGAAAGCAGACTATGAGCGGGTAACCGGCTCGGTCACCGCGTTTGATAATCAGTTCAGTGATTTTATCTTTTTGCGTAACACCGGTACTGTTATAGAAGATACCCCTGTTCTGGCATACAGTCAGGAAGATGCAAGGTTCCGCGGTGTGGAATACGAGCTGGGTTTCAGTTTGTTACCGTACTCTTCTGATGCTGAACTGCAGCTACGGCTCTTTGGCGATCGCGTGCGTGCCAAGCTTGATAACGGTGATCACGTGCCGCGCCTGCCACCGCGTCGCGACGGTGTTGGCCTCAGCTGGCAGAGCGGTGACTGGTACGCCGATCTGAATTGGGTCTTGGCGGGCAAGCAGGATAAACCTGGTAGTAATGAAACCGAAACAGACAGCTACCAACGGGTCGATGCCAATCTCACCTGGAGTATTGAGGGGAACGATGGCAACCGCTATACCGCGCTGCTGAAGCTAGGTAACCTAGGTGATGAAGAGATTCGCAATAGCACATCGTTTATACGGGACTCTGCACCGGAAGCGGGGCGCAGTATTGAGCTGGGCCTTAGGGTAGAATTCGGCGTTCTATAATAGGGAACGGTACTGGAGCAGCGCTGAAGCCGCTCCAGTACTATACTGTCACGTGCGCGCCAGGCATTGTTGCCAGGCGTTTTGAAAACAGGAGTTCACTATGAAAGCCCATTCCCTCAAAAGTGCTTTGTTTTCCCTACTGGTCATGACTCTTGCGGGTTGTGCCGCTCAAGCAGACAGAACCCTGGAAGAGCACCTCAGTGATCTCGGATACCGCATCGGTGAGCCCGTGGATCGCATTCAGGATTACAAAATTAACGGCTGGAACTACCTAGATGACCGGCATCTCCTCTTCGATGGTGGTCCTTCTCAGAAATACCTGATTACCCTGAAAATAGACTGTAGCGACACCCGTGGCGCCGAGCATATCGGATTTACCTCAACGGTGAGTAGCGTGACTAAATTCGACAAAATTGTCGCGGCGACGCCAATCGGACCGCGCAGTTGTCCAATCGAATCGATTCAGGAACTACACAAAAAATAATGCGCAAAGAGGTTCTGGTCTGGGGCGGAGATGACCCCGCTTTAGCTGCGACGCTGGCCCTATCATTGGGTTTGGACGTCACGGATCACTGGTGGGATGATCCGGACCAGCAGTATTTATACTTCCGCGACGGCGCCCTGTCTTTGGGATTGTCACCTCAGGCACGGGAACATCCGATCTGTGTGGACTTTGTTGACCAGTGGCGAAGCCGCCATCGGGGCAAAGAGCTGCTGTTAAAGGCAATAGGGGGGCGTCGCGACGGACTCAGGGTGGTGGACGCCACGGCGGGCCTGGGTCGCGACAGCTTCCTGTTGGCTGGCTACGGTGCCATTGTGCAAATGTGTGAGCGCCAGCCGATTGTTGCCGCCATGCTTGAGGATGGCTTGCTGCGAGGTCGCGACACTGCTGACATCGCCGATGTGCTGGACAAAATGTCGCTTGTGTCAGTCCCCGCGGTGGACTATCTCGCTTCGCTGGAGAGTGAGGCCTGCCCCGATGTTGTCTACCTCGATCCAATGTTCCCCGACTCGGGAAAAAGTGCTTTGGTGAAA
>JBFEVY010000407.1:0-2443 GCA_041546665.1 Spongiibacteraceae bacterium
ACAGACGACCTCGGGGACTACCGGCCCGGCCTCAAGGCCGCCGAAGAGTTGGGAGTTCGCCACCCACTCGTAGAAGCCGACCTCGACAAGAACGAGATTCGCGAGCTCTCGGCTTACTACGGCCTGAGAACGGCCGACAGACCCGCTTCCCCCTGTCTCTCTTCGCGATTTCCGTATGGGACAGCGATGATGTTGTAGCTTATGTGAGATTGATAAGGCATGAATCTGGCCAGAACGAAATTGGTCGCTTCTGTGTAGCGAGAAGCCACTGAAACATTCGGGAGGCAGGTTCTCCTATCAACATTCTAGCTGCTTGCATTTATAAATATGCAATAAATAATGAAATGCAAATAAAAAGAATTTAAATAATGCCCTCCCTTTCAAGCTAACTTCAAATTCGCGTTATCGGCGCGCACTAAATCCGCTTTGGATTTGACGCATTTGCATCATGCTTTGGCTGAGTTGGTGCGGTGGCATCCCATCTTGCGGGCGCGATTCTGGCGATGAAGGTAAATAAAAATAATATAAAAATAACAAATAATATAAAAATAATAAAAGTAATTAAAAGATAAACAAGAACAAGAATTTAAACAACAGGAATAAGAGTTGCCAATGTTTGAGTGCTTTAGTATTGACGGGCGGGATGCTGGTGCTACAACAAAAATACAGTATTTTCTTTCGGGAAATCAGCGCTTTTTGTGGTTTCTCGGTCGTGTGAGTCCCTCTCCTTCAAGGTGACTTCAACTTCGCGTTAGTTATCGGTGCGTACTAAAACCGCTTTGGATTCGACGCATTTGCGTGATACTTTTGCTGAATTGGCGCGGCGGCATCCCATGTTGTGGGCGCGATTCTGGTCAGGCAGATTAGATAATGATAATATAAAAATAAGTTAAATAACAGGAAAAGGATTTTCTAATGTTTGAATGCTTTGGTTCTGATGGGAAGAGTGCGGGCACTGCAACGGAAATGTGGTATCCGCTTTCGAGCAATCAGCGCTCATTGTGGTTTCTCTGTCGTGTAAGACCCTCCCTCCAAGGTAATTTTAACTTCACGTTATCGGTGCGTGCCAAACCTGCTTTGGATCCCACGCATTTGCGTGATGTTTTGGCTGAATTGGTCCGGCGGCATCCCATGTTGCAGACACGATTTGCGGAGGTGAATGGTGAGCCGAAGCAGACGGTGGAGACTACTGCGTCAGTGCCCGTTGCGGTTTTTGAGGTCGATGATCTCGACGATCCCGAATTGGCGGCGAAGGTACAAGGCGAGAAAACTCGTCCCTTTGACGTTGCGGTTGCAGAGCGTATGCGGGTGAACCTGTATCGGACCGGGGCTGTCGAGTGTGTGCTACTGCTGGTGTTCGATCATCTGGTCTGTGACGGATGGTCTTTCTGGCAATTGATAGATCAATTGGGAGAGCTGCTCGAAGAGAAGACGTCCGGTGGGGCGGTCATTAGCTATGAGCCGGTGCCGCCTTTCCTGGCGTATGTGGATGAACAGCAGCAGTGGCTGGAGAGCCGGCTGGGCAAAAAGCAGTTTGACTACTGGCGTTCGGTCCTCGCGGACCCCGCTCCGCCGATGAGATTGCCCGCCGACTCGGAGCAAGGTGATGAGCACGGGAGTGAGGCACGGGCGACGGTTGAGTTTGAATTTCCAGCGTCTCTGAGCGAGGCGGTGCGCGAGTTTTCAGACCGGCATAAGGTGTCTCTGTTCGTTACGCTGCTGACCGCCTATTTTATCTTGCTTCACCGCTTGAGTGCCCAGGAGCGTGTGGCCGTCGGTTCACCTTTTCCGGCGCGTGGCAGCAAGTGGGGTCGCACAGTCGGCAATTTTACCAACACGGTGATATTGGATGCGGAGTTTCTGCCTGAACTTTCGGTCCATGAGGTGTTGATGCAGACGAAAGCCACCGTCTGGCGGGCCCTCAAACACCAAATTTTCCCTTTTGCCGAGTTGGTCGAACGTCTCAATCCCCAGCGTGAAAAAGAGGGACAACCCTATTTTCAAGCACTCTTCACGCTTCAGAAGGCTCGCACAGCGACAGCGATGGCCGGGCTGGTGGCGCATGCGAAGGAGGCCGGTCCCGTATCCTGGGGTGGGGTGGAGCTGAATACGTTCGGTGACCTTCACATAAGCGGTGGCGTGGGCCTTGACCTGTTACTAGATGTGATGGAGGTTGGGGGCGGCATCAAGGCGGCCCTGGATTACAACAGCAGCAAGTTCGCGCGGTCGACAGCGAAACGCTACCTGGGTTACTGGCAGCGGCTGCTGGCGGCGATGGTGTCGGATGAGCAGCAGGCGGTGACGAGTCTGCCGCTGCTGGGTGAGGCCGAGCGCAAGCAGGTGCTGTACGGGTGGAACGCCACCGAAGCGGACTACCCGCGCGAGCGCTGCATCCATGCGCTGTTCGAGGCGCAGGCGGCACGCACGCCGGAGGCGGTAGCGG
>JBFEVY010000077.1:0-11768 GCA_041546665.1 Spongiibacteraceae bacterium
GCCCCCGGTCTTTCATCAGCGATGCCCGGTAAGTCAATAGCCAGGACGCTTCATACTCGGTGCTCATGTCGGCCATCATCCACTGCAGCGCCTGGAACCTGCCGATGGGCTGACCGAATTGCTCGCGCTCTTTCGCGTAGCCGGTAGCGTATTCCAGTGCTGCCAGACCAATACCCAGCGACAGCGAGCCGACACCGATTCGACCGCCGGCAAGCTCACCCAGCGCAACTTGATAACCGCGGTTCAACTGCCCCATCAAGGCCGAGCCCGGAATACGACAGTCATCGAAATACACGGGATTGGTTGCCGAGCCGGTCTGGCCCATCTTATGTTCCGCAGGCCCAACCACCAGGCCGGGAGTGCTGCGCTCAACCAGAAAGCAGGAAATGCCCTTGCCGCGTTTCGCTTCGGCATCGGTGACCGCCCAAACCACAAACACACCGGCGTATTCACCGCTGGTGATATAGGCCTTAGAACCGTTCAGCACCCAGTCGTCACCGTCGCGCACCGCACGGGTTTTCATTGCCGAGGGGTCAGAACCGGCGCCGGGTTCAGTCAGACAGAAGCCGGCGGCGGGGTATTCGCCAGAACAGATTTTGGGCAGGTAATACTGCTTCTGCTCTTCACTGGCGACCGCCTGAATCACCTCTGCCACCATATTGGTTACCGAAACCGTGACCGCAGTAGCCGCGCAGGCTTTGGCAAGCTCGGTGAGCGCCAGGCTGAAGGCAACAACGCCGGCACCGGTGCCACCAAATTCCGGATTGACGTTCAAGCCCATAAAGCCGAGCTCCGCCAGAGCACTGAGGTTACCTAAAAATTCCTCACGGCCTTCACCCTGATCGAGTTTGGCGGCGAGGGGTTGAAGTTGCTGCTGAGCAAAGTTGCGAGCAGTGTCTTGAATCAGCGTCTGCTCTTCGGTCAGATCAAAATTCATGAATAGGTTCCTGTCAGGGAGTCATTCGAGGAATTGCCCCTTCTGTACTCAGTCAGGGGCAACCTTGTTTTGAATCGTTTCTTTACGATTTCAGCTTACATGCGCTCGATAATAATCGCCGGCGCCATACCACCACCGGTACACATGGTCACCAGACCACGACGCAGGTCACGACGTTCCAGCTCGTCGAGCACAGTGCCAATCAGCATGGAACCGGTCGCGCCGATGGGGTGACCCAGCGCCATAGCGCCGCCGTTAACATTGATCTTGTCGCGGTCGATATTGAGCTTGCGGATAAAACGCTCCAGCACCACAGCAAAGGCTTCGTTCACTTCAAACAGATCAATATCGTCAAGGGTCAAACCCGCCTTGGCAAGTGCCTTTTGTGCCGCGGGCACAGGGGCGTTCAGCATCAGGGTTGGCGAGTCGCCCATGTTTGCCATCGCAACGATTTTCGCGCGGGGCTTCAGACCGTGTTTTTTCGCATAGGCGGGTGACGCCAACAGCACCGCACCGGCACCATCAACAACACCGGAGGAGTTACCGCCGTGGTGAACGTGATCAATCTCAATATCGGGATACACCGCCTGAATCAGGCTGCGGTAGGTAGTGCCCGCCTCGTCCAGCGGCTGGTCAGCCAGCGCGGCGAAGGACGGTTTCAAACCCGCGAGGGTTTCAACAGTGGTACCGGGACGGGGAAATTCTTCTTTATCCAGAGCCAGGCTGCCGTCTTCGCGGTAAACCGGCACCAGGCTGCGGTCGAAGTAGCCCTTGGCAATAGCGTTTGCCGCGCGCTCCTGGCTGACTACAGCCAGTTCGTCCAGGCTGCGGCGGTCAATGCCTTCCAGTGTCGCGATGGTATCAGCACACACACCCTGGTTGGATTGCGGATGCAGCGCGCGCAGGCGCAGGTTGCCGTTGTCCATAAAAGTGGGCAGGCCGTTGTCGTGACCATAGCTGGACATCATTTCACAGCCACCACCGATCATCAGGTCTTCCATACCCGACATAATCGACGCCGCGGCGAGGTTTACACTGGTAATACCCGAGCCACAGAAACGGTCGAGGGTCACGCCGCTGGAGCGGATATCATAGCCGGCATCCAGGGCTGACATTCTGCCCATATCACCGCTGTGACGACCGTGCTGGCAGCTGGTACCCCAAATGATATCGTCCACATCGGCGGTGTTCAGATTGTTGCGCTCAGCCAGGGCCTTAAGTACGGCCGAGCCCAATTGCTGGGGGTGAATTTCGGCAAGTGCGCCCTTGCCCAGTTTGCCGATACCGCGTGGTGTACGGCAGGCATCGATGATCCATGCTTCGTTCATAATGATTTGTCCTGTAGTGGAGGCTGCTAGGGCCTGTTGTCACAAATATTGTCAGGTGACTGCCGTGACACGAAGGCGCCACGGCGACGCGGTCTTACTTGGGCTGCATCCGCAGACCGGCATCCATACGGATGCACTCACCATTGATGTAATCGTTTTCGATAATGCTCGCCGCGATGTGGGCAATTTCCTGCGGGTTACCCAAACGCTGAGGGAACAACGGAGTACGGCACAGTGACTCATAAACCGGTGCAGGCAGAGACTCGAACATCGGGGTATTGATCAAGCCGGGGGCGATGGTGTTCACACGAATGCCCATCGGCGCGAGATCCCGCGCAACCGGCAGCGTCAAACCGACGATACCGCCTTTACTTGCGCTGTAGGCCGCCTGGCCCACTTGCCCTTCAAAGGCCGCCACTGAAGCGGTGTTGATAATCACACCGCGCGCGCCATCTTCGTTGACGGGCTCGTTTTTGGCCATCTGCTCGGCACACAGACGCAGGACATTGAAGGTACCCGTCAGGTTAATAGCAATGGTCTTGTTCCACAGATCCAGCGGGAAAGCGCCATCTTTACCCACCGTCTTGGAACCTGTCGCAATACCCGCACAGTTCATGCAGATATGGACGCTGCCAAAAGCTTCAAGAGTTTTTGCGATACCGGCGGAAACCGACTCTTCACTGGTCACGTCAACTTTATTGAAGATGACGGCACTGCCCAGCTCTTCAGCGAGGGCCATGCCGGCTTCTTCGTTAACATCGAAAATTGACGCATTGCCGCCCTTGCTCACAATCAGACGAATAACCTCGCGGCCCATGCCCGACGCGCCACCGGTAACAACCGCTGTTTTTCCTTTGATATCCATGAAAACTCTCCTCTTAAACTGGGTGCAGTATTGATGGACCACATTCTGCGAAAGCATCGTTCAATGGACAATGACCCCTGCAAAACACAAAATTGATATTTTGTTATAATGCCGAAACCCTAAATTGGACTTTTACAATGCGATCACCCCAAATTTCAGTCCATTTTGTGCGGGAAGTGTTGTACTACCTGCAACAACAACCCGACGAAGTCGCTCGCTTGCTGGCCCAGGCCGAGATCGATCCCGATGTGCTTAATGAGCCTGGCGGCCGTGTTTCCATAAAGGCCTTCGCCGACCTGTCCCGGGACACCATGCTGGCAATGAAAGATGAAATGATGGGCTATGGCGAACAGGCGCAACCACTGGGTAGCTGGGCAACCGCCGCGCAATTGGCGATCAGCGCGCCCAATCTCGGCGAAGGGCTCCAACGCATGGCGCGTTTTTATCGGTTTATTCCCTGGGGTATTCACTCCCGACTCTATGTCGACGGACAAAGTGCCTGCTTCGCGCTGGAGGTCGCCAAGCCACCCAGGGTCTTTCGCAACTATCTCTACGAATCGTTTCTCTTTTATATTTATCGGGCCTGCAACTGGCTGGTTGCCACTCAGATTCCGCTACAGGGCGTGGACTTCAGTTTTTCAGAAACCATCTATAAAGCCGAGTACCAGCAGCTGTTCCTGAGCAACCGCTACCGCTTTAATCAGCCCAGTTCGCAGATTCGTTTTGCCGCCAGCTATCTGGATCAGCCCGTCAGGCAGGATCAACTGACACTGCGCAAATTTCTGGAACACACCAATCTGGCGATGATGGGCCAGAGCTTTTTTCGGCGCAGCCTGTACTTGCGTATTGAGCATATTCTGTCGCAACGTCTGGACAGCAACCCCTCAGTCAACCAGGTTGCTGAGTTGTTGAATATGCATCCGCATACATTGCGTCACCACCTGCAACAGGAGGGCTTTCAGTTTCAGGAGATTAAAAATCGGGTCAGACAGGATTGCGCCGCGCATCTTCTCAATCAGGGGCTATCCGTAGAGGAATGTGCAAGGCAAACAGGATTTTCAGAAGCGAGCGCGTTTATTCGCTCGTTTAAAAAGTGGACGGGGCAAACGCCACATCAGTACAGAAAGGCATTACGTGAGGCAGGTGCTTAGGCGGATTCCGGAAGCGAGCTAACACTACGCGCGTTGTCTACAAGAATATGCTCGGCATAGTCGACGTTCAGCCACCACTCTGAGCGATTGCAAATTCGACTGCGAAAGGATGCCGATGGCGCGCTTTTACCAAGGCCGAATACGCCTTCCGAAATATTCTGGGCAACCGCCGCTGAGTTTTCCCGCGACGCGTTGTTAGCTTCCTGAGTATTTCGATTGCGCTGTGCCATGACCTGCTCCCCCATAGTGTGCTGCTCTATTGTGATTTCAGAGTAACAAGCAAATCTGCGCACAAGTATACGAAATTACCCCTAACGAGTTATTTTGCAACCCTGCACTCCGGCATAAAAAAGCCCGCATTGCGCGGGCTCTGGACAAGAAATACTACGCTTTTAAGGAAGGAGCGAGTCGCCCAGGTTCAACAGCTGGGTTTCACCGCTATTGTCGTCGACGCCGTCATTATCGTTAATGATCAATACGTCGCCGTTATTCATTACCGCCAGACCTTCAATCTTTTCGGGAGTCAGCCCACCTTGAGCGGCGAGATCAGGCATCAGGTCGCGAACCAGCGTTTTGCTGACAACCGCGTTCTCGGCCAGGCCAGTGACATCGAAGCGGTACAAACGCTTGATCGCCGCGTCCGGTCCGCCTTGGTTATCACGCTCTACAACCAGAAACTCACCGTTACCCAGGCTGGTGATATCCGACAGACCTACCCAGCCTCCGTTTTGCGACTCGGCAGCATCAAGGGGATAGAACAGGAAGCTCCAGCTTTCAGCCACGGTGTCGTAGATGCCGATACGCACATTCGGCTCACCGCCCCAGGCGCGCTGGAAGGCCACATAGACATCGTCGCCATACTGGGTCACGCCTTCAAAACCAAAGCGCAGTTGCATGGCGTTAACGGTATCCGGCAGCGTGACAACCTTTTCAACCACACCGTCGTTATCTGTTTTGATCAGCAGGTTCAACGTATTAATCGGACGACCAGCATCGCCCATGGTGCCCGAGCCTTCAGAAACGATCCAGAAACCATCGCCGACCTTGGCAACACCTTCGGGGTCGAGGTTAACGGATTTGTCACCGTTGATCATCGCCGCCAGATCAGCTTCATCAAATACGCTCACCCGCGTTGCATCGTCGTCATCAACAGAGGCATCTACTAAAGAAACTGTAGGAACCGAAGCCAGTACATCATTGCTGTCCATGATCCGCGTTTCTTCAATCAGCTTCGCAGGTTGGCTGCTGGTATCGATAGTGAAAATCCGGCTTTGCTGATAGAAGCTGTCTTCTACGGCGTAAAGCAGATCATCATCTTCGGCATCGGAAGACAGGCCCGACATTGCCGACCAGGGGATTGGCGTGCCGTTACTGCGATCCACAGACTCCAGCGTTGGGTACTGAGCTGCCGCATCCTGATACTGATAAATATTCAAACCCCCGCGCACTTTATCGCCGCGATCATCTTTCTCACTGGCGGCAACGAGGAGATTGCGCGACGGAATCGCCAAAGCGCCTTCCGGCGCCAGCGCCGTAGGCAGTACCTGTTTGTAGACCGGCGCTGTAGGATCGGTCATATCGTAAACGAAAACCACGCTGGAACGCTCTGAGTTAACAAACAGCAATGGCGTGCCATCAAACACACCGTATTCCACGTTTTCGGGCTCGTTACCTTTATTGCCGGAGCGTCCGTCAGGGTATTGGCCGATTCGAGCCACCAAATGATCAAGATCGCTGGCAGAGTCATAAACAAGATTGCCGGCGGTATCAAACACGCTAAAGCCGCGGCTGCCACCGTCAAGGTCACCTTCGTTGGCAGTAACAAGGTACTCCGTACCAATCCAGGTCACGCCATCGGGCTCACGGGGAACATCGGTGAGGGTTTCGGTCTGCATAATCAATGCAGGGTCCTCTTCCGTGGCATCGACTTTTTCCAGATCAACAGTGCCGGCGCTGAAATCGCTAGTGATGGTGCCTGTCTCGAGGTCCACCAAAATAACGTGATTATTTTCTTGCAGGGTCAGAGCAACGATATTGTCGCTGTTGATATCGACAAATTCCGGCTCCGGGTCGGTGTTGTAGAGCATTCCCGACAAGCCAGTCACATCAACGGCCGAAACCGTCCAGTTAGCCGGATTCGCGTCACTGGTATCAACCACATTCAAGGTGCCCGCGGGTAACTGAGGGAGTGCACCGTCATTCAAGTCTTCATCGCGCTCGTTTTCAATGGCCACCGCGGCGTTGTTGCCGTCGGGGCTCACCGCAACGGAGTCAGGCTGCCCGGCAAGCGTCAGGCTTGTCACAATGCTGCGCGCAGCAATATCTACAACGACCAGGCTGCCGGAGACATTGACATAATCTGTGCTGGTATTCACGCCCACCAGGGCGTAATCGCCTTTTACTGATACCGAAGTCGGCTCTCCGCCTACCTCTAGTGTGCCCAGACCAGTGGGGCTGTCGGGGTTAGTAATATCAACAAAACCAATTTTATTTCCAGGGCTATCGGTATAGATGAGAGTCATCCCATCTTTACTGGCCGTAACAATTTCTGCAACCGTTTCGGTATCGGTATCACAGCTTGCCTGGATTTGCTTACAGACCGGGAAGGTCGCAATGCGATTAAAGTTGTATGACTCTGAGGACTTGCTTGAATGCGAGCTACCACCGCCACAGGCGGTCAGCATCATTGTTGACGCAAGGAGAACGCCCATTGCCGTAGCTGATTTTTTAAATTCCATCTCGTTTAACACCCCGTGCTATTGTTTTCTAAAGCACCCGAGGTTACGTGGAGAGGGCTACAGTTTATTGACGTTACTGTTGCAGGGAGATGTCAGAAAGATGGCACCGGTGTTAAGCGGTGCCTGCAAAGCGGATTGCTGACGAAAGAAAGATCAGTCTCGATAACCGCTAATATGTTTCGCGGCCTGGTAGGCAAAGGTCATGGCCGGCCCCAATGTTGATCCCGGCCCGGGATAGGTCGGCAACACAGCAGCGCTGCAATTCCCCACCGCATAAAGCCCTGCAATGGCTTCACCATTTTCTCTTGTCACCTGCGCGTCGGGATTCGTCACCAACCCACCCTGGGTGCCAAAATCCCCGGCATCCACTCTGATCGCATAGAAAGGCGCCTCGTTGATGGCTCCCAGACACGGGTTCGGCTCAAAACGCGGGTCACCATAATAACGGTCGTAGGCAGAGTCACCACGCTGAAACTCGGGGTCCTTGCCGGTTTTGGCATAGACATTCATCTTCGCGACCGTGTCTTCCAAATTGTCGGCATCAATTCCCAACTGCGCCGCCAGCTCACGAATCGTATCTGCCTTGCCAACGAGTCGGGTTTCAAACCACTCTTTAGGGATCGTCCAATCCGGTTTTAACTGCGCCGTCATCAGCGGGCCAACAATATAATCACGGCGGAAGCGCGCATCAAAAATCTGATACATCGGCGAGCAGGGATTATCGTCACTGTGCACCTTGTACAGGTCTTTTTGAAATGCCATATAGTTTTGCGACTCATTGGCAAAACGCTCGCCCTTCATATTTACCACACAGGAGCCGGGAAAGGATTTCTCCATAATACTGAGCCGTGGCGCAGGTTCGCCGGGCACCGAAATGGTGGTACACCACCACGCGCCATTCATTAATCGCGTTGCCGCGCCAAGCCGCATTCCCTCGGTAATTGCATCGCCGGTATTGCCCTCTACCCCGCCACTCCAGGCAGTGCTGGTTGGCGCCGGCAGGTATTGCTCTCGCATGGCTTGATTGCGTTCAAAGCCACCGGCAGCGAGCACTACCCCTTTACGGGCCTGAACTCGCAGCGTTTTGCCCTGACACTGAATCACCGCACCGACCACTTTACCGTCCTCTTCAATTAGTGACGTCATTGGCGACTCTGTCCAGATCGGAATATCGCGCTTCTTCAGGGAATACCACAGGCGCGCCACCCCTGCCGCACCGGTACAAACCTGCTTGCTGTTGGGATTTCCCTTCAGGCGCCACAGCAAATCCAGGTAGAAGCTGGCCATCAAACGCAAGGTCAATTTGATCCACCCCGGCCCCTGCACCGTTAACAACGCAGCTTCAACCTGGGTAAAGTAAATGCGGTTAAACAGGCGCATCATATGGTGGCTGGGACGGAGACGCTTGACGTCCTCACCGAGCAACGAGGAATCGAAACGCTCCGGTTCCATGGAGCGATGCCCGGCTCGCGAGCCCTCTACGTTGGTGTAATAATCCGGGTAATGCTCCAGACTGACGTATCGAACATCGCTGCGCTCGTGCAGGAAATTGATCATTTTGGGGCCATTGCGCAGGTAAGCATCGACCATTTCTTCGGGTACATCGCCCTCCGGTGTGGTGCTAAGCAAATACTGCTTGGCGTCTTCAAAACTGTCCTCTGCACCCTCCGCAATGGCGTAGCGATTACAGGGTATCCACACCCCACCGCCGGAGGTCGCACTCGTGCCACCCACTAGTTTGGATTTCTCTACGAGCAATACATCGCGAACCCCCATTTCATAACAGCTCAGCGCCGCCGTCATTGCGCCATTTCCGCTGCCGACGACCAGTACGTCTACACTGTGGTCCCAATTCTGCTCACTCATTAATTATCCTTACCCCTAGCGGCCCAAGCGCAACACTATTGTTATTCGGGCACATTAATCTACACTGTCAGCATCTTAGCGGCTCGCCGCAAACACCCGTATCCTCCGTCTGCATTAGCCAAAAGACCTTTAGTTATGACAAGTCACTACTCAGTATTTTTGAAACGCGCGCTGGAGCAGCACGGCAACGAAAAGGCGATAAAAGCGCGTATGCCCAAGGCACTGAGCGCCAAAAAGCTGGCCGCGATTGGCGATGATCGCTACCTGGCGGAGATGGCCGCCTGTATTTTTCGCGCCGGCTTTGTCTGGAAAGTTATCGAGCAGAAATGGCCCGGGTTTGAGGAAGTGTTCAACGGCTTTTTGCCAATCTGGGTCGCCTCGCGCAGCCCGGAACAAATCGAAGACATGGCGCGAGATACGCGGATTGTACGCAACCTCACTAAAGTCAAAGCAGTACAGGACAACGCCTTAATGGTTGTCGATCTTCAACGGGAATTCGGTGGTGTCGGCGCTTTTCTCGCCCAGTGGCCGGAGGACGACACCGTCGGCCTGTGGCAGTACTTGAAAAAACACGGCAGTCGCCTGGGTGGCAACAGCGGACAGTATTTTCTGCGTTTTGTCGGCAAGGACACTTTTGTCCTCAGCCGGGATGTATGCAAGGCCCTGCAAAGTATTGATGTCCTCGACAAACCCCAGGCCACGTCGCAGCGTGACCTGCGCAAAGCCCAGGACTGCTTTAACGCGATGCGGGCCGAGAGCGGTAAATCCCTTTGCGAGCTGAGCATGTTGCTGGCTCTCTCTGTAGGCCCCTCCTCCGCAGCAGAGAACTGAAGCGGTTTTCGCGCCTTGTTACGTCTAAATTAACGCAATAAAAAAGCCCGGCAACGGCATGTTACCGGGCTGTATCGCGTGCTGACTACCGTCAGTGAACGTGGGCGACCACTCCGACCTGGGGCAGATTAGCCAGACCAATCTCTCTGGCGTGCTCTTCAAAATCCTTGTTTTTCCAAAAGAATGCACCCGGCATAGTGGTAGGAACAACGAGCACATAGAACAGGCAGCGGCCGATGATTGCCGCGGCAAATACTGTCGCCATCAAACCGGCCAGTATCACCAAACCGGGCATACCGGCCTCGGCAACAGCGACCAGCGCGATACCCAACACCACGTTGACCACAATCAGCAGGTTGCGCAGCCAGTAACTCTTGCCGAACAAAGTGCTTTGAATATAGTGAGAAACACTGCCTTCATTATTGCCCATATTCATGGCCCGGGCGTGGGCTACCAGGCCCACACCTTCGAGTGCTGCGCCAATCGCAACTGCACCGCCAACAAAGCTCAGAACCGCCGACAGCTCGGCGCCATTAACGAGCGCCGTTGCAACAACAAACACACCCAATAGCAAACCGCCGAGACCCAAGGCAGTGCCCAGGAAGCTTGTTGCTGTCTGCCAGTGATTCCAGAACGGACGCGCCTTGATCCGGTAGCAGCGATACATATAGTACAGACCTACCGCGCCGCTGATCATTGCCAACACAGCGAAGCTATTAGCCAGTATCGGAAAGCTTCCCCAATCGCCGAGCAGTCCGACAAAAACCGGATTTTCCGGCAGCACGGCCAACATATGCAGGCCGGCAAACACCATGTACAACATAATCCCCAGGCCTTCACGGCAAACTGGCGAATGTCTGAGGTTGTTGAAGCCACGATAAAAGCGCAGTGGCTTACCCAGGTGGGTGGCCGACATCAACATACCGATTCCCGCGAACCCAACAATAGCGAGCATCAGCGGCACATACATCGCAGACTGCCGAAAACTGTCCAGCCCACCCAGCCCCATTTGTCCGCCAAAAGCAGCCAGGAAAAATGCGCCCAGAGACGTCTGGCTGACAAGGGTAAAAATCACCAGGGGATTTTCCCGGCTACTGAGCTTGGCGAGGCTCCATTTCTTATCAACACCCTTCTTCTGATCGACAACAGGGCGATATTGGCCATCCTCAGCTTTGTGATATTTCACCGCCATGCCGTCGGTGCGCGTCACTTCGTCCGGCATCCGTTTAGTCTGCTGAAAACGGATATTCGGGTGGGTAATCTCGGGATCAGGAAACCCCGGAATACTGAGCTTGGCCTGCTCGCGATTCTCTGGCAGATCTTCTACCACGCCGAAATTCAGCGCGTTACCCAGGCAGGCAGAAACACAGGCCGGTTTGAGGTTCACCTCAAGACGGTCAACACACATATTGCACTTGCTCACCTGCCCTTTGATCGGGTCGAGCTGAGGAGCATTGTAGGGGCACACCCAGGTACAGTAACCACAGCCGAAACAGGTATCTGGATCCTGCAGTACCGCACCGTATTCAACATGCTTTGTGTAAGCCCTGGTGGGACAGCCTTTCAAACATACCGGATCATCACAATGATTACAGGCCATGGAAATATTCATGCGCTTGTAATCCGGATAGGTTCCCCCTTCGACATAGCCCACTGAACGGAAGCTGATATGTGCAGGGTTGTCATTCTTCTCGCTACATGCTGCCTCGCAGGCATGGCAGCCAATACAATTATCCGCCGTAAAATGGAAGGCGTGCTGTTTGTTGCGATTCGGGTTGTTGCCAACACCGGGTTCTTCGTTGATGAACATTTCACGCCCCGCGGGTATCGCTCCTCCGCTGCGGGCAATCAGGTCTATTGGCGCCTCGTAGAAATTAACCTCCGGTGCGCGCTCCGCGTCCTTGAAGGGCTCCTTCAAGAAAGCGTATTGGGGTTCATCGTCTCTAACTTTCCACATGTATCACTACCTTATTGTCTGATGCCCGCTGACGGACATCGCAAAACCCTGGCGCTGGACGCTAAAAAACGCCACGCTTGCCACAATTAAAAAGC
>JBFEVY010000320.1:0-3974 GCA_041546665.1 Spongiibacteraceae bacterium
ATTCCAAAGCATTGTATTCGAAGGCCGTAAGGGTGAGTGGGCGACCGTCAACGCTGGCTTGCTTGGCGCCGGTATCCAGGCTCAGTGGGCCAAGTTGCATCTTGGGGCTGGCAAAACCCGCTGAGCGGCGAATCAGGGCGTTGGCGCGGGCCAGTACTTCCTCAATTTGAAAGGGTTTGGCCACATAGTCATCGGCACCGGCTTCCAGGCCGGCGACCTTGTCTTGCCAGAGGCCTCGGGCGGTCAAAATCAGCACCGGAAATTTAATACCTTCCTCGCGCCAGTGTTTGATTACCGTAATGCCGTCTATGCCCGGTAAACCAATGTCTACCACGGCGAGGTCGTAAGTGGTTTCCCTGCCGAGAAACAGGGCTTCCTCGCCGTTATCGCTGGTGTCACAGGCAAAGCCGGCTTTGCTGAATTCTGCCTTGAGTTGGGAAAGCAGGGCTGGTTCGTCTTCTACTAGCAATACCCGCATGATCGTGAATCCTTGTTATAGTCTGTGTGCAGATCAGGGCGCGTCGATGACGACGTTCCGAATTTTACCGTCGTCCTGCAGAATTCTCACCCGGTAGGCCGTGCCGCGTCCGGTATCGATCGCCTTGGCGCCAACCGCGCGACCCCCGTAGCGACCCTCTGCTATTTTAACAGCCTCGCGGGCGGTCAATGTTTCCCGAGCAGGGGAGGCATTGAAATGCGTGTCGAGTTTCGGCCGTTCTGGCAGATTCTGGCCGCGCAGGCCATTAAGGAGTGGGTTGGCGTAACCCACGCCGCTGCCGAGGAGCAAAAGCCAGGTCAAGACAATGATTTTGGTCGTAGATTTCCGCATAAGCTCTTTGCCCTTCAGGGCGAATCAGTGTCAATATTCTCGTCAGATTATAGGGGATGTCGCTGCTGATAACAGCGTTTACGCCACCTGACTCCAATGTGGGGAGATGATAATCTGAATTGGCTTAACTGGAACTGAACATCGACGGGACTTTCGAGTCCGGTTGGGGCGGCGAGTCCGCTCTGCGCGGTGCTCAAGGAAAAAATACATAACAGGAGCAAACTGTTGAAACTCTATAGCTATGACGCGGCACCAAATCCTCGGCGGGTACTGTTAAACCTCAAACATAAAGGGGTGAGTATTGATGTCGAGCAGGTTGATTTAATGAAACAGGAGCAAATGACCGCCGAGTTCAAGGCTGTTAATGAGCGGTGTACTGTACCTGTTCTTGAGCTGGATGATGGAACGCGCTTGTGTGATGTTATCGCGATGACACTGTACCTGGATGAGGTGTTTCCAGAGGTGCCGCTGTTTGGCCGCAATGCCTTGGAGCGCGCCCAGATCGTGGGTTGGTGCCACCGAATCTATTTTGACGGTTTTGTCTCGGTTGCCGAGGTCTTTCGCAATGCCAATCCGGCCTTTGCGGGGCGCGCACTGCCCGGGCCGGTGGGCCTGGAACAGACGCCGGCGTTGATTGATCGCGGCAATATCCGGCTGGATGCATTTTATGCCGATATGGATCGCGTTCTGAGTGACCGGGCTTTCCTCGTTGGTGACGCGCTTTCCCAAGCTGATATTGATCTGTATGTCACCCTGGGGTTTTGTGGCTGGGCGCGGCGCAGCATTCCTGAAGCGTGTACTGTGCTGAGCGCCTGGAATGAAAAAATGAAGGCGCATTTTAACGAGTAATCCAAATGCAGGGGGTTTGACCAAGTAGGCGCATACAAGCTTGCTGTGGGGGACGTGTGGGAGATAATGGCCCGCAATTCCAATTCAGCGGTGACCTTATGCGGTGGCAAACCCTACTTCTGTGCGTATTTTTGGCCGCTGGCGCCAACGTGTATGCGCGCTGCATCGATTACCAGTCACAGCGCCAGGCGCTGTTTGGTGACCTGCACGTCCACACCCGCTACTCTCTCGACGCAAGCACTCAGAATACCCGCACGACACCGGCCCAGGCCTACCGTTTCGCCAGGGGCGAGACCTTGGGAATCCAACCCTGGAGCGCCGACGGCGAGCCGATGCGCAGCCTGAAGCTGGAAACGCCGCTGGACTTTGCGGCCGTCACAGATCACGCAGAGCTATTGGGTGAAGTTCATATCTGCCAGAACCCTAGTGAATCTGGTTATGACGCCTGGCAGTGCCGGCTCTACCGAAACTACCCACGGGCCGCGTTTTTTCTATTTAACACCCAATCCTCCCGGGCCAAACGTCTCGGGCTTTGTGGCGACGATGGGCAATACTGCCGTCGGGCCGCCGCAGCGCCGTGGCGGGATATTCAACGCGCCGCTGAAAACGCCAACGATGCCACAGCCTGCCGTTTTTCCAGTTTCGTCGCCTATGAATGGACGGGCGCCTCCGACAACCTGGCTAACCTTCACCGCAATATCATTTTCCGAAATAGCGATGTGCCGGATTTGCCGATCAGTTTTATCGATGCGCCGTCGGCGGAGCAATTATGGAATGCCCTTGACGAGCAATGTGTTGAGCGGGAGGGGCAGTGCGATGTGCTGGTGATTCCTCATAATTCAAACTTGAGTGATGGCTTTATGTTTCTCACCCAGCGGGAGAATGGCGCTGCACTCGATTCAAAAACCGCCCTGCAGCGGCAGAGGCTTGAGCGTCTGGTTGAAATTGTACAGCACAAGGGCAGCTCTGAATGCTACTACAGTGGCGTTGGCGGCGAGGATGAGCTTTGCGCTTTCGAGCAGTTACCCTATGCGCGTTTTCAGGACAAATTTCTGGGCAAGCTCCTGCCCGCTTTGAGCCGTGCACCGGCGCCATCGGCGGGCTATGTGCGCGATGTGCTTGGTCAGGGCTTGATGATTGAAAATCGCCTGGGGGTCAATCCCTTTCAGTTTGGTTTGATCGGCAGTACTGATACCCACACGGGCGCGGCGGGCGCAGTTTCCGAGACTCGCTTTTTAGGCCACGGCGGTGCCGGGGCCGTAGTGGGAGAGGGACTGCCCCCGGGGCTTGTGGACGACCTCGAATACAGTCCCGGGGGGCTTGCGGCTGTGTGGGCCGAGGAAAACAGCCGTGAATCGATTTTTTCAGCACTGCGTCGCCGGGAGGCCTATGCCACTAGCGGGCCACGAATTACCCTGCGCTTTTTTGCTGGACGTGAATTTCCTGAGGATATGTGTCAGCGCGATGATTATGCGGAATTGGCTTATAAGCTCGGTGTGCCGATGGGTGGGGAGCTGACCAGCACCACATTGGGAGAGCGGCAGTCGCCTGTGTTTACGGTCTTTGCCGCGGCGGATCCAAGGACTGGGCAGCAGGCCCTGCAACGCATACAAATTATTAAGGGCAGTGTCGATGCGCAGGGGCAACGTCAGGAAAAGGTGATTGACGTCGCGGGGGAAGTTGATACCAATAGCGCGGTAAATCTACACACCTGCGAGACAACGGACACCGGGGTTAAGCAACTCTGTACCACCTGGACCGACCCCGATTACGATGCAGGTGCCAATCACTATTATTATGCACGTGTATTGGAAACCCCCAGTTGTCGCTGGAGTCAGCACATTTGCGCATCAGCGGGGGTTGATTGCAGTCAGCCGCAAAGTATTCGCGAAGGGCTGGAAGGGTGTTGCAGTGCAGATCACCGGCCCACCATTCAGGAGCGGGCCTGGAGTTCGCCGATCTGGATCAAAGCCTCGACCGGCGACAAGGGTGACATTTAGGGCCGATTCGCTTAGTTATTTGGCTTTCTTGGGCGGCGCGGGGTAGCGATCCATCGGAATCAGCGGATGAAAGGCCAATTGAATACCTTCTTCGATGTGGCGACTGTTGGACAATACCTTTGAGCGCCGCACAAAACCTTTCTGAGACTTGCGGCTGTCAATGCCGTACAGCGGGTCGATGCCGCCGCGGCTGGTGAACAGTGGTGCGCCTTCAGTGCTATACAGTGTTACGACTAGGCTGGCCCCTTTAATAACTTGGGTCCAGTTGAAATCGACCGGCACGGAGCTGGTTGGCC
>JBFEVY010000324.1:0-3884 GCA_041546665.1 Spongiibacteraceae bacterium
CATCAGCACCAAGGCAATATCGGGCTCTGTGCGCATAATTTCCACGGACCCGGCACCGGTATAAGCATGTAAAAACTTCAGCGGACGACCATGAACAAGCGTTCCCTGCAAACTCAATTCAGTAACCCGGTGAATCTCCTCTTCATCATCTACGATGAGAATTTTCCAGGGAGCTACATCAGGTCCGCCACTGTCTGTCGTTTCTTCCGGCTCATCCGCAAACAGGATTTCATCATCGGCCAGGTTCATTGGGACTCTCCACTGCGTTATTCGAGGGAATGCTGTGCGGCAATTCAATATTGAACAACGTGCCGCTTTCCGCTGAACTCTCCACAAAAATCCTACCGCCCAACACCTGGTGCACAAGGCTGAAAACTATATGCAAGCCCAAACCGCTGCCACCCTGGGCGCGACAGGTTGTAAAAAAGGGATCAAATATCTTGCCCAGATTTTCTGCGGGGATACCACAACCGTTGTCCCGGAACTGCAGCACAATGCCGTCATCTGCTTTCAAGACATTAATTTCCATGACCCCTGAGCGTCCATCCTTGAAGGCGTGAGTCAAGCTGTTCATCAGTAGATTGGTTAAAATCTGAGACAGTGCCCCCGGCACGGTATCAATACACATATTCTCAGGGCAGTTCACCCTGACTTCGTGGGGGGTGCGTTTGAATTTTGGTTTTAAACTAAGCAGCAGTTCATCGATATAGCTACCCACATCGATGCGGCGCGGCCGCTCACTGGACTGATCCACCGCCACCCGCTTAAAGCTTTGAATCAACTCTGCTGCGCGCTGGAGGTTGTTACTGAGTATATCGGTGGATTCCTTGCAGTTGCGAATAAAGTCCGCAAAAAGCTGACGCGTCAGCTTGCCTTCATCTACTTTGCGGCTGACCTCCGCAACTTGCTCCGCGAGAAAAGACGCTGCAGTCACGCCGATCCCCAGTGGCGTATTCACTTCATGTGACACCCCCGCCACCAGTCCTCCGAGAGAGGCCAAGCGCTCACTCTGCACCAGCTGAGTCTGGGTATCCCGCAGGCGCTGCAGCGCCTGCTTGGTTTCCTGCACCTGTTCCTGAAGATCAACCTCAGCCTTACGCCGCTCAGTAATATCGCGAATAACTCCGGTAAAACGGCTCTCTCCAGCAATCGTCATCTCGCTGATTGCCAACTCAATGGGAAAGATCGAGCCGTCTTTGCGTTGCGCATTGGTCTCTCGACCAATACCGATAATCCGTCGCTCACCGGTTTCGCGATAATGCGCCAGATAACCATCGTGACGGCCACGATCCGGCTCCGGCATCAACATGCGGATATTCTTGCCGACGACTTCACTGGCCTGATAACCAAATAAACGTTCCGTAGCGGGATTAACCGTTTCGATAACGCCCTTTGCATCAATCACAATAATGCCATCCACCGCCGTTTCAAAGATGGCCCGAATCCGCGCGGCCTGATCGTGTAGTACCGATTCCTGCCGCTTGCGCTCGCTGATGTCGATGATTGAGACAATAACAAAATCCCCCTCTGGAGCCCGTATCGGGTTGAGACCGACCTCCAGGGGAATCTGCCGACCGTCACTGGTCTGACCGTAAAGATCTCGCCCGCCCCCCATTTCCCGGGTACTGGGCGCACGCATATATTGCTGTCGCAATGTGGGGTGGCGCTCCCTTACCCCTTCCGGCACCAACATGCTCACAGACTGAGAAAGCATTTCCTCACGGGGATAGGCAAACAGTTTTTCCGCCTGAGCATTGACGTACACCATGCAACCGTCGGCGTCGACCATGATCATAGCCTGGGGCGCGGCCTCTACCATTAGCCGAAAATGATCCGCCACTCCTTGTATTTGGTTCATATTCTCCACGCCCAATAAAAGCCGGGTAATCGCCCTCAACTCCCAGTGCTGACTTACACCTTTTTGCCATAGTGAGACAGACTTCACAGCATTGACATTGGTAGAAGTTCGTATACTGTATATAAATACAGTATTCAGCGAATTAAAATCAAACCCAATGCCACATTCAGCACTACAACAGCTACTCGACCGCCGGCAGCTCTGGCACGCTCGCCGCCATTACCGCGGCACACCCGGCAGCCCCCAGAGCAGTACCGGTTTTGATGCTCTGGATAAGGCTCTGCACAGCGGCAACTGGCCACATAACGGCAGCACTGAACTGCTCTCTGACCACACCGGAATTGGCGAATTGAGCCTGCTCTTACCCCGGCTGACAATCCTTAGCGCAGAGCGCCCCGTCGCCTGGCTCAACCCACCCTGGCTGCCCTTTCCCGTCTTTCTAGAGCAGCAGGGTATTGCCAGCAAACAACACTGTCTGATCCAGGCAGATTCGTTCAGCAACCAGCTTTGGGCCACTGAAGAATTGCTGCGCAGCGGCGCTTTCTCCGCGGTATTAAGCTGGTTCAGCAAGCCCAGCCTGCAAAACCGCCAACTGCGCCGCCTGCATATTGCCGCCATTGAAGGCGACTGCTGGCATCTGCACTTCAGGCCCGGAAAACTTCGGGAGCAGGCCTCCCCCGCCCCGCTGAGGTTGCTACTTCGCCCCGCCGAAAACACCTTGCACATCACCATCGCCAAACAACCCGGCGGTCACGCAGGGCAACAACTTCTTATTCCGCGACCCAATATCCTTTTGCAGCAGCAACCCCCGGTTGCGGAATGGGCGGTTTACCAGACACCACCTCAAGCCAAGGCCCGACTGCGCCTTCGGCGTCCTCAAACCGCCACCTTGACAGCCGCACCGCCGCCCTCAGCAGCAACGCAGCAGCGAGAATGCCATTAGGGCGCAGGTATGCTGTATCTCTGTCTGCGTTTTCCCCTGCTGGGGCTGGAGGCACTGTCTCCATCCCTAATGGACCAGCCCTGCGCCCTGACGGAACCCGGACGCAAAGCAACGACGGTTGTGCTCTGCAATCCCCCCGCCGAGGCGACTGGTGTCCGTCCCGGACAATCGCTGGCCACCGCCGAAAGTCTTTGCGCCAACCTGAGCTGCTATTCCCGCCAGGAGGCAAAGGAGAGGCAGCACCTGCACAACCTGGCCTTATGGGCATACCGCTTTAGCAGCGATGTAAGCCTTGTTGCACCCAATGCCCTGTTAATAGAACTCAGTCGTTCACTGCGCCTTTTTCGCGGTCTGAAGCCCCTTTATCGCGGGCTGCTCAGCGCCTATCGGCGCCGCAAGCTGTCGGTTCAGGCCGGGCTTGCCAATACCCCGCTTGCTGCAGAACTGCTCAGCCACAACAACTACCCCGTAGGCAGCCTGCTGAACAAACAGGATCAACTGCAGCTCCAGATACTGCAGCAAGCACTTGCCGCCCTGCCTATCGAATACCTCCCCCTTGCCACGACGGAACACGAGGCCATGCGCAATATGGGGATTCGCCGGCTTGGTGAGCTTCTCTGTCTACCCCGCGCCGAGCTGGGCCAACGCTTCGAACCCGGTTTATTGACCTTGCTGGAGAAATTACAGGGCCAGCGCGACGATGTCCGCCCCCTTTTTCAGCCCGCTGAGACCTTCAGCAGCGAGCGCCAGTTCGAGGGTGGGCTGCAACAAACCGAACAACTGCGTACCCCCATCTCGGCACTGCTTCAGGAATTAGAGATTTACCTGCGCCTGCGCCAGTGCATCAACCGCGAGCTGCGCTGGCAACTGCAATTTCTCGACGGGCACAAACAGGACTGGACGCTTCCCCTCAGTCATCAGCAATTTCAGCACCGCCGTGTTCTGGAGTTAGTCATGCTGCAACTGGCGCAACAGTCACTTCCCGGGGAAGTCGAAACACTGCGCCTGGAATGCCATCACTTTGCTCCCCTACCAGCCCCCGACGACGACCTGTTTGCCGGGCGTTACAGTCGTAGCGCACAG
>JBFEVY010000417.1:0-2180 GCA_041546665.1 Spongiibacteraceae bacterium
AGGTATGGGTGAGCAATTCGCCATAGCGCCACCAGGCCTGCCGGTAACCCTGTACCAACGCGGGGAAACGGCGAAACATTGCGAGCTTGAATGAACTGTGAGGGGTATCAAGGCGGGGCAGGATATAGGGTGCACTGCGCTGAAATATCGTCAATTCACCGGCTTCCCGCGCCACTTCGGGAACAAACTGCACAGCGCTGGCGCCGCTACCCAGCACACCAATACGCTTGCCCTTCAGGGGGATATCGTGACGCCATTGTGCTGAATGAAAGATGTCACCTTTGAAGGATTCCAATCCCGCAATATCGGGCCACGCGGGCCGGGTTAAAACCCCCACCGCGGATACCAGAGTTCGGGCGGTGTAGTGCTTGCCCGATCGACATTTCACGTGCCAGCACTGCTCGGTGGCGTCCCACTGGGTCGTGTCGACTTCTTCGCCGAAGTCGATGTCGTTGTAGAGCGCATAGTGGCGGGCAACATCCTGCTGATACTGCAGGATTTCAGCTTGCTGGGGGTAGGGCCGGGAAAAAATCGTCTCTTTAAAAAACGAAAAGGAGTACAAATACCAGGGCACGTCGCAGGCGGCACCGGGGTAGGTATTTTCTCGCCAAACGCCACCCACATCCGGGCCTTTCTCCACAATCCGCATGCGGTAACCCGCTTCTTTGGCTTTGACCCCCATACACAGGCCGGAGAAGCCCGCTCCGATAATAAGTAGATCTATCGTGCTGTCCTGCTGCGCGTTGTTATTCTGGCTCACGGTTGCCTCACTGACTGGTCACCGACTCAGCGGCTGTTACATAGTTGAACTGCTATTACTATTATTGTTTATCGCCTTGATTGATAGGGCACATATGTACCTGAAATTAACACTAAATTGGGGTCAGAGTAAAATTTTGCGTCGCAGGGTTTCTGCTATAGTTTGACGCTTGGAAAACGCAATACGAAGGGAATCGTATATGGCCCGTTTACCGCGCTTTACCCCGGTTGGCTATGCTTATCATCTTGTTCAACGTGGGAATAATCGGCAGGCTGTATTCCGGTGTGAGCAAGATTACGCCGCCTATGCGCATTGGTTACATGAATACTCTGAAAAGCATGAGGTTATTATTCATGCATGGGTCTTCATGACCAATCATGTGCATCTACTTGTTTCGCCGAAAAAGCCCGATGGTATCAGTTTGTTGATGCAGTCTTTGGGGCGCAGCTATGTTCGCTATTTTAATAAAACCTGGAGCCGGTCCGGTACGCTTTGGGAAGGGCGCTTTAAGAGCTGCCTCGTGGCCGATGAGCGCTATCTGCTGGCGTGTTACCGCTATATTGAGTTGAACCCGGTGCGGGCCGGCATGGTGACGAATCCGGCGGATTATGTTTGGTCCAGTTATCAATGCAATGCGCTTGGTAAGCGCAGCGAAATGTGTTGCCCACATTCGGAATATCAGAAGCTTGGCAAGACTGTCCGAGAGCGGCAGAAGGCTTACCGCTCACTATTCAAGGTTGCGCTGGCGGAGGATGTGATCATGGAGTTACGCGAAGCGACCCGCAAGAGTCTTGCTGCGGGTAGCGAACAGGTCAAGAAAGAGATCGCCGAGAATTACCAGCGACGCCTTAAGCCTGGGAAGGTCGGGCGACCGAAGAAGCCGCGCTTCTGAGCGAAATGTTACTCTGACCCCAATTATTACCAGTCATAGGCGCGGCAGCGGATTAGCAGGCTGTTGTCGATGGCTTCTTCTCGGAGATGCAGAATTTTCTGGTAGGCCGGGCTGTTGATCATGGTGTGAAAGGCTTCCTTGCTGGGGTATTTCACCATAAAGAAAACATCCGGGTCCCAGTTGCCGATCAGCTCCTTTTCGGGATAGTAGTTTTCCTGAATTTCTGCGCCGGCTTCCTTGAGTAAGGGTTTTGCTGCTTCGCCATACTCCTGATACTTTTCGCGGCCGCCGTCCTTTTTGAACCACAGCGCGTTTAACATGTAGATAGGATCACTCATTATTCTTGTCCGTGTTTGCTTGTGCTTTCGCCAAAACAATTTCAATTTGGCCCGCCAATTATTCTGTCATCTTTCTTGGTTAGAGTCTCACTCAGATTTTGTGATGTGAGGTTGATGATGGCGGTTATCAGTGCACTGGATGGTGTTGATCGTTCGCGGCTTGTGCTGGAGCCGTTTCCGCATTTGCTGA
>JBFEVY010000128.1:0-9335 GCA_041546665.1 Spongiibacteraceae bacterium
CAAAATACCGGTGCATTTGATCCATCGAGTTTTTGAGTGCTTTTCCGAAAAAACTCGGTGCATCGATATCAAGGCCGTCAGGCATGCTGTCAGGGTCTGCCGGCGCAAAAATCTCCTGAGTAAGCCTTAGCATGAAAGGCAGGTCGGCGTCCGGAACGCCGAGGATTTTCATTATGACTCGCAGGGGGTAATACAAGGCCACCTCATTCACAAAATCGATATCCGGCCCCAGCGCCCGCATACTATCCACTGTTATTTCCGCAAGCCTGCCGACATCGTCTTCCAGCATCTTAAGATTCTTTGGCGAAAACCAAGCCTGCGTAATCAACCTCAGCTTATTGTGGTAAGGATTATCTGTAGTAACTAAAGAGCTTACCGCGTACGGTTTTCCCGCGACTTTCCGTAACCACGCCTCGGAACCCGCGTCCATAAATATCGAAGGCCGATCCCCGTAAGGGAACAGCCGGTCATTCATACTAATACTCTGCACGTCGTCATAGCGACTTATCAGCCAAAAGGAGTTAAAGCCCTCTGCGTCCACCCAAGCCACTGGATTGTTTGACCGCAGTCGCGCGTACGCCTCAAAAATTCGACCGTCGGCGTACGACTGTGGCTCAACAATTATCCTCGAAACCCAATCGTCTACCCGATATTTCTGATTGTCGCCCATGCTCTACCTTTTCTTAGAATTAATGCAGAAGCGCTATACAATGCAAGCTTTGCTACTGTGTTGGCTTGACGACAATATTGAAACAAACTCCTCGAGCTGAGATCGTCGGTACCGACGACCTTGACGCAATCGGAAGCTGCAGCCCTGAATTTCGTCGGATTAGACGAGCATATTAAACCGCTAGCTGGATAGTGTATTTGCAAGCCTAAATAATCCCGGACAGTGCAGAGATTCACTGACGCTCCTGGCTGAGAACAAAAAGCTGAAAACCCTTAATCGTTTTATAGGTAGTTACATGATCGACAATTACCAGCCCAGCTGGATGACAGAGGAACTGGACGCTCTCCAGGACATGGTACGTCGCTTTGTGGCCGACGAAGTCACCCCCAACCAGGAAAAATGGTGGGAACAGGGCGCAACCGACCGCGACGTATGGCTTAAGGCCGGCCAACTGGGCATTCTCTGCCCCGAGATTTCGAGCGAATACGGCGGCTCCGATGGTAATTTCGGCCACGAAGCGGTGATCGCCCAGGAACTCTGCCTGGCGGGAGACACCAGCTGGCGGGCAGGCAAGCAAATCCATGTCATTGCCGCGCACTATATTTCACGTTACGGCACTGACGCGCAAAAACAGAAGTATCTGCCCGGGTTGTGCAGTGGCGAGCTGATTGCCGCAATGGGCATGACCGAGCCGAACGGCGGTACCGACCTGCAAAACACCCGGACCAAGGCGATCCGGGATGGTGATCACTATGTCATCAACGGTGCCAAAACCTTTATTACCAACGGCTCCATCGCCGACATCATCGTACTGGTAACCAAGACTGACCCGAGTCAACGCGCCAAGGGCGTGTCGCTGTTCATTTTCGAAACCAAAACTCCAGGCTTTGAAGTGAGCAAACGCTTGAAGAAAATTGGCCTGCACGGCTCTGACACCTGCGAGCTGTTCTTCGGCGACTGTCGCGTGCCCGCCGATGCCCTACTAGGGGGCGTTGAAGGGCAGGGCTTTTATCAAATGATGCAGGATCTGACCTATGAACGTGCGCTTGGCGGTGTTAACTGCGCGGCGGTCATGGAACACGCTCTTAAGGTCACAGCGGAATACACCAAGGACCGTGACATCTTCGGCAAGAAGCTGTTTGATTTACAGCACACACGTTTTGAGCTGGCAGAGGTCAAAACAACCGCCACTATCGGCCGGGTATTTTCGGACTTTGTTGTCGCCCAACGCATTGCTGGCACCCTGACCTCCGACCTGGCATCAATGAGCAAATGGTGGAACAGCGACCGTCAGTGCGAAATCGTCAGCCGCTGCCTCCAACTCTTTGGCGGTCATGGCTACATCATGGAGTATCCCATTGCCAGAATGTACGCCGACGCGCGTATCGAACCCATCTATGCGGGTGCCAATGAAGCCCTGAAAGACATGATAGGGCGCAATATCTAAGACGCACTCTGCATCAGGAAATTCCGGGCGGAGGTCAGACCTCTGCCCGTCAGATACAACGAGAACGATAACGATGACAAGTAGTATCGCCAGATCCGAAGCAGACCTCAGCACACCCTGGTTTCGCACTCTGTTTCACCATATTGGCAACACCGGTGCCGCCGGGGCGCTGGATAGCTCCGAAGTCAAAGCCATTGGAACCGGACAAATGGGCTTTGTGGTAAAGGCCAGGCTTCACTATGGTAGCCGAGTCGACAAGGCGCCGGATTCACTGATTATCAAACTCTCCTCCCCCGATGAAACAGCTCGTCAGACTGGCCTCGCTCTCGGCATTTATCAAGCGGAGGTAAACTTCTATCGGGAAATCGCCCCGCGTACCTCAATGCAGCTGCCAAACTGCCTGTTTGCGGACTGCGATCACGCGGGCTGGCTAACTATCGTCCTTGAGGACATGAGCGATGTCGCCACTCAGGGAGATGTTCTGGCAGGGGGCAGTGTTGGCCAGGCAAAATCTGCCGTTACGGAACTTGCCAAACTGCAGGCACCATTCTGGGATAGTCAGGAGTGGCTTGAAAAAACCTGGCTGTCACCACAAAGCGCGACGCCACTCTATGAGGTACCACCGCTGTGCCTATCGGCATTTCTGGAACGGTTTGCTCACGCTCTCACCGACAAACAAACAGCAATCTTCCAAGAAGCCTTCCCCCGGGCAAGAGAATGGCTGGCGCAATGGCATAAGCCCATGAGCCTTACCCACGGCGATTTCCGATTGGACAATATCCTGCTTGCTACCAGCGATGCCGCCCCCGCAATGACCACCATCGATTGGCAAACCGTCAAGATGGCACCACCGCTGATAGACGTAGCCTACTATTTGGGCGCCTGCCTGCCAGTGGAGGTACGCCGCGAGCACGAACAGGGTATCCTCAAACACTATCAGTCGGAACTGGCTGCCCGCGGCGTAGACTACCCGTGGGAACAGCTCTGGGAAGATTATCGCTTCTGCGCAATCTACGGCGTTCTACTGTGTGCCTTCGCGGTCAAGGTTCCCCAAACCGAACGCGGCGACAAGATGTTTATTTCCACCGCAATCAAATACGCTGAAATGGCTCTGGATCTGGATGCGCTGACATTGCTTCGCTAGCCCGCAATTTCAAATGCAGCAATAACAATAAGGACGCCCGCTATGTTCGACAAGGCAAACTACTCCCGCGATTCGCTACGCGTGGACACTGTGCATGATAATCGCCACGCATTACCGGATTTGGACACGGCCAGGGAGTCAATTCCCTATACCTTTCACGTGCCTGAATTGGGCATCGCCGGGCTGACCTATACCTGGGTGAGTCACAAAGGCGAGGCCGGCGCTGCGATGGCGCTATTCGGCCCGGGTATTGGTGCACAACCGGTTGCGCAGTATTTAGCGGATCGCCCGGTTCCCAATGACATGGACTTCGCTAATTGGCATATCGAAGGCTTTCAGATGAAGCAGGATTTGGCGTTCCAGAAGGCCGAAATCCGCTGGCAGGGCGATGATGTTCTACTTGAATTTCGCTTCGAAGGCAGCCACCCCCCCTATGCCTATTCCAGCCACGCAGACGGCTGCCCCGCTTACGCCGCCCATGATCGTATAGAGCAGTCGGGACGCTGTCAGGGAAAAATTGTCATCGCCGGCAACGAAACCCGCTTTGACGGCATGGCTCACCGGGATCATAGCTGGGGTACCCGCGATTGGAACGCCTTTCAACACTACAACTGGTTTCACGGACAAACTGCCGACGGCCAGATAGCGATCCACTACCTGCGGTGCCTTGCACTGGGGCGCGAGATTATTCGCGGTTATATTTTCAAGGACAACACCTTGGCCGAAATCGTTAGTGTAAACAGCAATGTTCACTATGACGACCGGCTGATTCAACAGCAGCTATACACGCGAATTGTCGACGATCTCGGCCGTAGCATTACGGCTGAAGCCGATTTCTACGCTCATCACAGCATGAACGCCTCACCAACCTGGCAACTCCGCGAAGGTGCTGCCAGCGCCCGCTTTGATGGCCAGCAGGGGCTTGCCTGGGTCGAGTGCGGCTGGCCCATTTCCTATCTCGATAGTGTCGCGCCGGCGGCTTGATCCCGCGATTTAATATGAACGGGACTTGCATCTTGGCAACAAATTGGCAACAGATGCTCGTTGAAGGAGTAGCCCATGGCTAAAATCCTTGTGGTCGGCGCGGGACCCGCGGGCTGCACCACCGCCTACCGGTTGATGCAACAGGGCCACGATGTTGAAGTCTTTGAAGCCAGCAGTGTCATCGGTGGTAGAACGTACACCCTAGCCTATAAGGGGTTTCTGTTCGACACCGCTGCGATTTTTACCATGAGTAATTACCACCGCACCTGGGCTCTGTTGCGGGAGCTAAACCTTGAGCGCAACATGCAACCATGGCGCGCCCACACCGAGCTAGTAGAGGGCGATAAGCGCTATCAACTGCGCTACGACAAACCACTGAGCAATCTCAAACTGCCCTGCGTACCTTTCACCGACAAACTGAGACTTATTAAAGCCAGTGTCAAAGAACTGCTGTCCCCCAAAGTCGACGCCTTTGATGGCAACCAGCTGGCCGCTATCGACGGAAAAGAGAACCTCGAACAGTGGGCGCGCAGGGTATTGGGCGACACTTCCTACGAGTACATTGTCAAACCCAATCACGACATGCTGTACGCCGCGCCGCCTTCCGCGTTATCACCAGCCTTTCAGCGCGCCGCAATGCAAAGTGCCGTGGGCTTTTCACTCAGCGTCCCCCGCGATGGCATGGGGGCGCTCTGTGCTGAACTGGCAACGCGGTTAACTATTCAGACCAAGTCTCCGGTATCGGCAATTCGTGTCGGCGCCAGCGGCGTTGAACTGGACTGCCTCGATGCCAGCCACAGCGGGGACGCTGTCGTCATCGCCACCGACGCCACCATTGCAGCGCAACTGCTAAATGGAAATGTTACCAAAACGATAATCGATCGACTGAATGCAACACCCTACATCGAATATGCACAGGCCACGATGGCTTATGACAGCAATCCCTGGCCAGAGCTAAGCCATAGCATGCTGGTTCCCGTCGGCAAGGGCGAGCGAGCAATTAATGCCTTGGTTGTTCACAGCCGGCGTAATCCCGCTTCGATACCACCGGGCGCGCAGTCGCTGGGGTTTTACTACAACAGCCAGGCAGTGGCCGCTCACACAGATGAAGAACTGCTGGTATTCGCCAAGGAATGTCGTGACCGCCTGCTTGGCAGCGCGAACCAGCCCCCCTGTTTTGAAAGAGTATTCCGCTATCCTCGCGGCCTGACCATTCCCGCGCCGGGACACTATCGTCAGCTGGCAACAGTACGTCACGCCCTCCCCGAGCGCATCAAGCTTGCAGGGGATTATTTTGCCCAGGCCGGGGTGGAGGCCGCCGTTTTAAGCGCAGAGCAAGCCGCGAGAGAGCTGAGCGCCACATTGAGCTAAGGCCAAACACGGGAAAGAAGGAATGATAAAAAACCCAGAACGAAAAGAGCGCAAGTCCGTCGCCGTAATCGGCGCAGGCAATGCTGGCGCTGCCGCCGCCTACACCCTATCTCGTCGAGGTTTCGATGTGGTTGTCTTTGAGTCAACCAACACCCTCGGAGGACGCTGTCAAAGCGTCGAAAGGGAAGGCTTTACCATCGATATCGGAGCAGTCTATCTACTCAACCTGTACAGCCGCACAGTCGCCTTGCTCAAGGAAGCGGGCTATCGGGACTTACAGGAATGGAGCCCACCCGGTGCGTTGTTCGACGACAGTGGCAGCCACAGAGTTCAGTACGACTTTCTGCCCAGCTTTCTGAAGCTCACGACACTAAGCCTGGGAGACAAACTCAAGATGATACTGACCGCACTAAGTGTCATATTGCGCCCGGCGCCGAGCCCCTACGATACCGACAGCCTCGCAGCCTTCGAACCGGGGCAGGAGACCATGGAAACCTGGTCCCGCCGCCATCTTGGAGATCGCGTTCATGAATACCTGGTGCGCCCTTGGATTGAACCCGCTTTCGGGGTCGGTGTAGAGGCACTGTCTCCACCGTTTCTGCAGGGGATATTAAAGCGGGCGTACCGGGCAAAATTTCGCGTTCCCAGAGCCGGCATGGGTGAGATCAGCAAAACCCTGCTCAAGGGGATAAACGTGGAGTTGAACAGCCCGGTTGAATCGGTCAACAGGCTGGCGGGAAATACCGGTTTCAGCGTCACAGCCAAAGGCAAAGCTATTCAGTTTGACGGAGTTGTGGCTGCGACAACTGCAAACGTAACAGCGGAAATTCTTGGCGACGATATCATCAGCGAAAATGAAAAATCGCTGTTGCAGCAAGCTCCATATGCCAAGATGGTCAGCATTGCTCTCGGCTATCACAAGAACCCTTGGCCCGACGCCCCCTTTGATCTCGCACTACCCGTGGGGACAGGTAACCAGCCTATTGTAGGTATTATTCTTCACGGAAAAAAATCTCCCCAGAACGTGCCGGAGGGCGGGCAACTCATTAATGTGTTTACCAATAATAAAGCCAGCCAGGAATTTAACACTGACACGCTCTGCGAAATGGCAATCAATCAGGTCAACCAATGGTTGGGAGGGAACTGCCGACCAGACTTTATCGAATGTAATGTACACGAACGTGCCCTGGCCTACGCGCCTCCCGGGCACTATCAAAAAATGCAGTCGCTAAGGCGCGCCATGCCCCACGGTGTGGTGCTAGCAGGTGACTACCTCGCTCATCTTGGAGTAGAGACAGCTATCGTCTCGGGCGAACGGGCCGGTATCGAGCTGGGGCGCTTTCTGAACAAAATATAGACAATCCGAATAAACAATTTTTAAACCGGCACAGGAAATAAAAATGAACGATAACACAACGCTAAATACGAATAGTGCGATTTTTCAAGCAGAAGATGAGCAATGGAAATATTCCATGTTGGTCTGGTCCGGGCCTGCCGCTGCCATTCTCGTGGCGATCGGCTTTTTTGGGCTTGCTGGCTTTCTGCCTCCCCCGTCTCCAACCCTGACCGGCGAGGCCATGTTGGATATATGGCGCGAGAACACAATACTTAAACAAATAGGCATGATGTTCTGTGTATGGGGCGGTCTACTGACCATCCCTTTTGCCATTGCCATCGGCTTTGCCCTGCGCCTGACTGAACGCACCCCCTTTTTTTCCGTAACTCAGGCTGCCTTTGCGACCTTCGGGTGCGTGTTTTTTTGCCTCAATTTTTATTTTTTATTTATTACCCCTTTCCGACTTGACGGCCCCGTTACCTATACGCAGCTACTTCACGATATCGGATTCATCTATACCTTCAGCCCGGTGCAAGCTTTCACCTTTCAATATCTGTTAATCGGCATTGCCATTCTTGCCGATCGCGCCGAGCAACCGGTTTTCCCCCGCTGGGTGGGATTCATGAATATCTGGATTGCGATATTTTTTGTTCCAGCCACCTTTGTACCGTTTTTCAAAACCGGGCCCCTGGCCTGGAATGGACTGCTGAGCTTCTGGATACCTGTGGCGGTTTTCTTTGCCTGGTTCGTTATCATGGTACAGAGCCTCAGAAAGGTGAAGCCATTCACCTAACAGGAAGGAAGCAATCACTGGTGATTTCCCCGCAATCAAAGCGTTTCCGGCGGCGCACTCGGCGCCGCTCTGACATAGCTGAATTGAATCGTCGTTTCGAAGCATCCACATTCCTGTTCGGTGCCATTGTAGTGTTTTGAATCGTTACCGTGTATTACGCACCACTGATAGAGGCCACTAGCGTTGACAATGACCGGCATCCCTCCCTCGCCCGACTTTCTAAAAATTGGAAAACAGGGAGTAATCATCGATGAGTATTTTCATATTTACTTCTCGCAACAACAGAACTGTTATGGCATGCATGTGCTGAAGACACATTTAAATACCCTGGACATCATGCACGGAGGTTTGATGGCCGCGGTTTGCGATGCAGTACTAGGACACGCAGCAGTCAGGTATGCGCAGGAAGGTACGGTAACATTGAGCCTAAGCATGGATTTTCTTCAGGCTGCACGACTCGGAGACTGGATACGCATCGAAATCAGGATTACCCGAAAGACGCGACGAATCCTGTTCTGCGACGGTATTGTTTCAAACGGCGATCAGCCATTGGTGAGAACCAATGCCACCTTCTACCTGTCCGGTAAGCCACCGCCGCCAGAGTCACTTTAACAGGGACGCTACGACACCAACCCAATCTTTCGAGCAATAGCAATGGCCTGCGTGCGGTTGCTCGCCTGTAGCTTCAGGTTAATGCTGCGCAAATGTGTGCGTACAGTGGAATCGGAGATAAACAGCTTTTCCGCCATGGCCTGATTTGACAGGCCATGAGACAGTAAAATCAGCACTTCCAGCTCCTTCTTGGTCAACGGGTCCGCCAACGCGCTGGATACCGCCTCAGCCTTGGAGAACTCTTCCACTGGGCTCTGGCTATCCCGGGCAGGTTCGTTGGCCACGTCCCCCTGACTCTGCCCGCTGGTCGATTCGTTAACCAGGCTCTCCAAAAACGGCCCCTCTTCGAGATAACAGCGCTTGAATCCCTCGCGCTGGGCAATCTCCAGAGCCCGGGTCAGATTGCGCAGGCCAATATTTCTCTGGTTGTCGGCAACCAGCGCCTCGGCGAGCAAAAACCTGAGTTTGAGCGCCCGTCGTCCGCGTTGTTCACTCTCCGCAGTTGCCAGCTCCCGCTTGATGACCGGCAGCGCTTTACCAGCCTTTCCACTTCGAACCAGTAACCGGCACTCCACCAGCTTCGGGTACAGGCAGTCATTGGCCACATACCAGTCGCGCTCGGACCACATGGCACCGTCCCTGACCAGGGAAATCTGTTCTTCTGCGACACGGAAATCGTTGAGTGCGGTATAGATATTGGCCCGTTCCAGCCTGGCACTGGCGACCACCCTGCCAAGTTGCAGACGGTGCCCGGCCCCTTCCAGTTCACTTAAATACTGGAAAGCCTGATCCACTTCACCAGCAGAAAAATAGATACGCGACAACAGCACACAAGTCAAAATCAGCGCATCCGGAGGACCGAGGTCCCGGACCTGCGGCGAATAGGCCTCGAGCAGTTGCCGGGATCGATCAAGCTGGTCCTGTTCGTAGAGCACCTCGGCCAACTGGATCGCAGAGACGGCATTGCCCCGGTTGCCC
>JBFEVY010000250.1:0-5406 GCA_041546665.1 Spongiibacteraceae bacterium
ATTCCCGGTTACGCCGCGGGCAGCCGGGTGAATCTGGAAGTGGATATTGTGGCGCGCTATCTGGAGCGCCTGTTGCACTTCGCAGGCTCGACAGAGTCTGAAGAATCGGCCGAAAGCGGCCTGAGCATGGCCAAACTGGCCGAGAATGGCTTTTTGAAAACCAGTTTTAAAGGCAGACGTTAATGGCAGAACAAGTGGGATTGAGCAAGATCGAGGATCTGATTCAGGATATTCGCCTTGGTAAAATGGTGATTCTGATGGACGACGAAGACCGGGAAAATGAAGGTGACCTGGTCATGGCGGCCGAGTGTGTGCGGCCCCAGGATATCAATTTTATGGCGACCTACGGCCGTGGCCTGATCTGCATGCCGATGACCAGAGAGCGCTGTCAGCAGCTGGATCTGCCACTGATGGTCGACCGCAATGCCTGTGGTTTCGGCACCAAGTTCACCGTCTCTATTGAAGCGGCCAAGGGCGTCAGCACCGGTATTTCCGCGGCGGATCGCGCCCACACCGTGCGCACCGCTGCAGCGCGCAATGCGGTTGCTGCCGATATTGTTCAGCCCGGTCATATTTTTCCGCTGATGGCGGAGCCCGGTGGCGTTTTGAATCGCGCCGGCCATACCGAGGCAGCCTGCGATATGGCGCGTCTGGCGGGTTTTGAGCCCAGCGGTGTGATCTGCGAGATCATGAACGACGACGGTACCATGGCCCGGCGCGGTGACCTGGAGAAATTTGCCGCCGAGCACGACCTGAAAATGGGCACCATTGCCGACCTGATTCACTACCAGGTGCTCAACGAGCGCACCGTTGAGAAAGTCAGCTCCGGTACGATTGCCACGGATTTTGGTGAATTTGAATTGCACGCCTATCGCGACGCGTTGGCGGGTGAGATCCATTTTGCCGTGCAGAAAGGCGCTATTGATGCCAATGAGCCTTGCCTGGCGCGGGTGCATTTAGGTTCGACAGTGCGCGACCTGCTGCACACTCAGCCCCCCGGTGCGACTACCGGCTGGAATATCAGCCGCTGCCTGGAAACCATCGCTACCCATGGCGGTGTTGTGGTGTTGCTGGCGAATCGCGAAAAGCCGGAAGACATTTTGTTTGATCTGGATATCGCCAAGGGTGAAAAGCAGCCCCTGCAGGGCGATAGCATTCAGTATCAGACCACCTATTTCAACATCGGCCTCGGCTCGCAAATTTTGCGGGACATGGGGGTTGGCAAGCTGCGCCTGATGGGCGCGCCGGTTAAATACAATGCGATTTCCGGGTTTGACCTGGAAGTGGTTGAATTTGTGAGCCCGGAAGATTTTTAATTTTTTCTCTGCGAGACAAGCGGAAAAACGGCAGAAGAGTAAGGATAGGTTATGAAAACAATTGAAGGTTTGTTCACTGGTGTGGAAGGCAAGTTCGCCATTGTTGTGGGTCGTTGGAATGCCTTTGTCGTCGAGAGCCTCTTGGAAGGTGCCCTCGACGCCTTGCGCCGTCACGGTGTGAGCGAAGACGATGTCACTATTGTGCGGGCTCCAGGCGCTTTTGAGATTCCGCTGGTTTGCCAAAAACTGGCTGCCTCAAAAAGCTACGATGCCATTATCGCTCTCGGCGCAGTAATCCGCGGCGGTACCCCGCATTTTGAATATGTGGCGGGCGAGTGTACTAAGGGGCTGGCGCAGGTCTCCATGCAATACAGTGTGCCGGTTTCCTTCGGTGTATTGACCGTAGACAGCATTGAGCAGGCCATTGAGCGCGCCGGCACCAAGGCGGGCAACAAGGGCGAAGAAGCGGCGATGTCGGCCATTGAAATGGTCAATCTGCTCAAGCAGCTATAATTTCTTTATTGATCCACGCAAGCGCGGCGTGCTTCTCCGCACTTGTGGCCCGAACGGGCTTTGTTTTCAACAATTCACGCCCTGATAACACGTCGGCGGCGGTTCTTTCACGAGAGTAAAAAGTGGCGTCTTCCAAATCCGCAAGTCCAGAACAACAAGCCCGCAATCAGCTCGCCGCGGGGCGGCGCAAGGCCAGACACTATGCCTTGCAGGCGCTTTATCAATGGCAAATGGCTGCGCAGCCATTGAACGATATCGAAGCGCAGTTCCAGGTTGACTACGATATGCAGCATGTCGACCTGCCGTTCTTTAATGAGCTGCTCCACGCCATTCCCGCCAAGCTAGGCGAACTGCGCGAGGCCTTTGAACCGCATTTGGACCGCAAGCTCGACGATCTCGACCCCATTGAGTTGTGCCTGCTGCGAATGGGCAGTTATGAGCTATTGTTTCGGGTAGATGTTCCTTATAAGGTCGCCATTAATGAAACCGTTAACCTGGCTAAACGTTTCGGCGCTACAGATAGCTACCGTTACATCAATGGGGTGTTGGATAAAGTCGCCGCCGATTGTCGCAAGCTGGAAGTGGCTGCCGAGCCACGCGGTAGTCGCAAGGCCTGAGAGCCTTCAGTGTTGAAGGGGATGTCGAGTTGCCATGTCACGTCCCGGCGAATTTGAACTGATCAATCGCTATTTCCTCGAGGTGTTTCGCCAGCAGGCTGACGAGACCACCGGGGTGCGTTTGGGAATCGGCGACGACTGCGGCATTCTGGCGGTGCCCGCCGGGGAGAATCTGCTGGTTTCCGTAGACACCTTAAACGGGGGCGTGCACTTTCCCGAATGTTCACCGCCGGAGCTGTTGGGGCGCCGCGCCTTGGCAGTCTCGGTCAGCGATCTGGCCGCGATGGGAGCAAGCCCGCTGGGGTTTACCCTGGCGCTGTGTGCGCCGGATCTTCGCGAAGACTGGCTGCAGGACTTTAGCGCCGGGCTGGCCAAAGCCGCGAAGGAATTTGCCATTCCGCTGATTGGAGGGGATACCACGCGGGGCCCGCTGAGTTTATCCGTTCAGGTGATGGGGTCTGCGCCGGAGGGGCGGGCTCTGTTGCGCAGCGGCGCCAAACCGGGCGACGTTATTATGGTGTCGGGCTCACTGGGTGATGCCCGCGCCGCGCTTGATCACCTTCTGGATCACATCGCCCTGCCAGATCAGGGGCATTTCCTGTCCCGCTATTGGTTGCCGCAACCGCGTTTGGCGCTCGGGCAGGCATTAAGAGGCGTAGCTACCGCGGCGATAGATGTGTCAGACGGCTTGGCGGCGGACCTCGGTCATATTCTTAAGGCCAGTGGTATCGGCGCGAGTATCGATATTTCGGCGCTGCCTGTTTCCAAGGAATTGCGAGACGCTTATGCGCCCGAGGTGGTGTCAGGTTATGCCCTGGCCGGCGGGGACGACTACGAACTGGTTTTCACTGTGCCACCGGCGAAGGTGGGGCAGGTGGTCGCACTTTCAGCGCAACTGGGGCTGGCCTTAACGGCTATCGGTCATATTGAAGCCAACCCTGGACTGCGCTGTTTTGACAAAGACGGCGCGCAGGTCACGCCGCCCGCCGGTTACCAGCACTTTTAAAGCTCAATCGCTTTCGTGCTCAGGCTGAAGGCGCCGCGTATTTGTCCAAGGCGGTAACCGGTAGCCGTGTCTCCGGGGGCGTATTTCTCCAGCGCTGCTTTGACTTCCGGAGCAAGGTTTTCGCCGTGGCAGGTTAGGCAGACCGCGCCGACGGGCTGAGCTTGCATATATCTAAATTGACCATTTTCCGTTGCGGAATAAGACATTCCTGCGGCGGGTTTCCCTTCCGCCAATGCTTTGTCGAATCCAATAAGTACGGCTCGTTCCCAGTCGTCGGGGATGGCATTGGCCACATTTCGCGGCTTCAGGCTGACGCGTTTGACGGTCCATCCAGAGCTGTCGGAGAGCTTTGCCGCAATCGCGGGGGCCTGTTCCGCGCAGACTTCGATGGCGTGGGCTGGTCCGCCGGTCTGGAGCGCCGTCTTCAGACGGGGTTGCAGTTCACCTGCAAAGGATTTCACCAGTGCACGGGCTTGTTCGGTCTGTGTTGGCTCAGAGGCCTGTCCGGTGTTTATTGTGGCAATGACCAGAAGTGGTGCGATGAATAAGCGTTTCATTGTGGTGTGGTCTCATTGCTTGAGTTTGTCTTTGAGTCTGGCTGCGCATTGGCGCGTTTGTGCTGCCCCAGTAACTTTTGCAACTCGGGTACACAGGAGCCGCATTTTGTTCCGCATTTCAAAGCCTGGCCGAGAGCGGCGGTGGTGCAGGCGCCCTTGTCGATTTCGGCATTGATTTCAAATTCGCCAACCTGGTGGCAACTGCAGATGATCGGGCCTTTGGCGGCGAAATCGGCACTATTGCCTTCAAGCAGTGGAAAGCGCTGCTCCATTGCGACGGGTTTGCCAAGCCAGGCAGCAATCGCCGCAGTGTCTGGCAGATCGTGTGAACGGGTGGCGGTAAACAGGGCGAGGGCGAGTTTTTCTCCGATAAAGCCGCCCAGGCTGATTCCCTGATCCGCCTGGTTCGACAGCATGACCCATGAGTCGATCTCTTTAAATTCGCTGCGGATATTGGCCGCCATCAGTACGCTTTGTTCTAGTTGGGTCTCTGCAAGGTAAAACTTGACCCCGTGATCTATTGAAACCCTGGACCAGTAGCCGCTACTCGGACGCCAGGATTCGCCGAGGGACTGGTCGAGCAGTAAGGTGCCTTCGAGAATCGCGGGGAAGGGGCTGACAGCGACTTTGGCCTGCTTGAATTGTGGTTGCCCGCTGACCGGGTCGACCAGGCGAGGTACCAGTGTTGATACGCGAGCCTTGGACGAGAAGCTGTCGTTCCAGTGAATGGGAATAAACACTTCGCCTGGCCGCTGGTCTGCTGAAATCGCTACCCGGGCAATGACTTCGCTCTGCCGATTGTGAATTCGCGCCAGGCTGCGGTCCTCAAGTTTGTGCAGTGCTGCATCCTCGGGGTGAATTTGCAGGTAGGGCTCCTGAATGTGGTTGAACAGCACTGGAGCGGGGCCGGTGCGAGTCATGGTATGCCATTGATCCCGAATGCGGCCGGTATTGAGCGTCAGTGCATCCGGGTTGCGGGCGCGGTTAGAGCGCTGCGCAAGCACGGGCACAAAGTTGGCGCGTCCGCTCGGCGTGGAAAACTGGCCGTCGGTGAAGAGTCGCTGCGTATTGTTGGGCCACTGAAAGGGCTGCATTGCCAGGTAGTCTTCGGTGGACAGGTTTTGCTTGTCCTCCAGATTAAAGGCGCGTTGCCCGGTATTTTGAAAGGCCGAGAGGGCAGCGTGTTCGCGGAAAATGTCCGCCGGGTGCTGGTAATCAAAGGCCTCGGTAAAGCCCATTTCCCGTGCGACTTCGCTAACAATCTGCCAGTCCGGTTTTGATTCGCCGGCTGGGGGGAGAAAGCCCCGCTGTACGGAGACGCGGCGCTCGGAATTGGTAACGCTGCCGGTTCTCTCGCCCCAGGTGGCGGCGGGTAACAGAACGTCGGCGAGCTTGGC
>JBFEVY010000327.1:0-3836 GCA_041546665.1 Spongiibacteraceae bacterium
GCCGGAGCTTATCGCTATCGCAGTCTCGATCCGGATCACTGTCCCTATGTGGAGCTGGGCGACAAAGACGACCAGCCGTTTGAGGTGTGAGGGCACGCTATGCAGCAGAATCTGTTTGGTGATGATGGCCTGAAATCCGGCTGTATTTTCTGTCAGATTCTCGCCGGCCAGTCGCCGGCGCACATGTTGTATCGCGACGATGATATTGCCTGCTTTCTCGATATTATGCCGGTGGCTGAGGGGCACTCGCTGATTATTCCCACCCGGCACCACGACGATCTGTTTACTCTCAGCCAGGGCGAACTCGATGCGGTGAGTCGATTCAGTCGTCGCCTGGCACCGGTGTTGAGGGAGGTGACGGATGCCGACGGCATTGGCGTGCATCAACTCAATGGCGCTGCCGCTGGCCAGACGGTGTTTCACTATCACATGCACCTGATCCCGGCTAAGCAGGGCGCCCCCCGGCAGATTCACGGGCGCAAAATGGCCGATCAACAACAACTGGTGGATATTGCAGCGAAAATTCGCGCGCGGCTCTGACCGATTTTGCCTATCTGCTGGCGGCTAATGCCATTGAGTCACTGTACTGGCTGGCCGAGAATCCCTTTCAATAAATCAGGTGCTTACGCCTGCAATAAAGTGCTGAACAAGGGAGCCAAGACATGGCCATGCCAACCGATGTACCCGTTATCGACTTGATGTTGAGTATTCCCGGTGACGACAACAGCCAGTGGTACGAGTTTATGAAGCCGCTGCTGATGGACGAAGAAAGCCGGCAGATGTTCAAAATGCCCGCGCAGTACATGTTCAAGGACATTCCCGATACCGGCAAGAAAGAAGATTACGTCGCCTACACCATTGAGCAAATGGACAAGCATAATATTGCCCAGGCGATGATCGGTATGGATGACGGCAGTGAAGCGGCAAAGGAGGCGCTGCGCCGTCACCCTGATCGTTTTTTTGCCTCGCTGGAAGCCAATCCGAACAACGGCATGGAAGAAGTCCGCAAGATTGTGCGTCTGCACGAAGAGTTCAATATTAAAGCGGTGACGGGCTTTGCTTCGGGCTTGTGCCCGCAGGTGCCCTATAACGACAAGAAGTGGTATCCCATCTATGCGAAGTGTGTAGAGCTGGATATTGCATTTTGCCCCTGTGTTGGTGTGCCGGGCCCGCGTTTGCCGATGGCGCCCCAGAAAGTGGAGCTGCTGGACGAAGTATGTTGGTTTTTCCCTGAATTGCGCGTGGTCATGCGTCATGGTGCCGAGCCCTGGGAAAAGCTGGCCTGGAAGCTGATGCTTAAGTACCCCAACCTCTACTATATGACCAGCGCATTTGCTCCGCGGCATTATCCCCAGGAAATCATTAATTTCGCCAATACCCGCGGCGCCGACAAAGTGATGTACGCGGGCTATTTCCCCATGGGGCTGTCGCTGGATCGTATTTTTAAAGATATGCCCAATGTGCCTTTTAAAGACGAAGTCTGGCCGAAGTTTCTGCGGGACAATGCCCGCAAGGTGTTTAAGCTGGATTGATCGCAGGGCCCGTTTTGGGCCCTTGTTTATTCTGGGTTAAATAATAATAAAACGGAGAATCAGCATGGCACTTAGCCTTCAGGAAATCTCGGATCGTATGGAAATTCAGGATCTGCTGTATCACTACGCAGACCTGATCGATAGCCAGCAGCTTGACGCCCTGCGCGAGGTGTTTACCGCTGATGCGCATATCGACTACAGCGCCTTTGGCGGCACGGTGGGCGATCTCGAAAGCACGATTGCGTTTCTCAAGGAAAGTCTGCCAGTGTTCAGTAATACTCAGCACCTCAATGCCAATGTGCAGATTTCAGTCAAGGGCGATGAGGGTGAGGGGCGGATAATGTGCTTTAACCCCATGGAAATGCCCCTCGGTGGCGACGAGCGTCAGGTCTTCATGCTGGGGCTGTGGTACGTGGATCGCTACCGCCGCACCAGCGACGGCTGGCGTATCTGTGCACGGCGGGAGGAAAAAAGCTGGGTGTTTAACGTCCCCGATTTTATGTCGCTGTAGCCGGCGTTACGACTTCCGGTTCCGCATTGGGTGATTCCGGCGGCACGAAACTGATGACGGTGTCGCCCGTCTGCAGTTTGCGTTTCTTTTCGGTGAGCCACTCCAGTTTGCCATCCTCTGGGATGACCGCCAGTTGCACGGCATCCGCCGGCAGGTGGGTGAGAAAGCTCGCCTCCGTGTAGGTTTCGGTAATGGTGGTTTTGCGAAATACCCAGCCGCGGATCAGTCTTGTCCACAGTTCGGAATACGATACCTTCTGGGAAAACGCGGTCAGGCCGCGGCGGGTTTCAGACACGCTGCGGCTGGCCTTGTCTGAGCCTGCCTCCCAGGGTTGAAATACCCGGTGGCGGCCAAGGTGGGGGGCATAGTGGTTACAGACCATGGCATTGTAGTGGCTGTTGCCGGTAGCGGCGAGCACGGTGTAGACGTTGTCCAGTGCAATGGCTTCGTCGGCCATATCGGACAGAATTTCACCGAACCAGGTGTCGATACCCTGTTGTCGCGCTGATTGCAGACGTCCCCATTCACTGTCGACAATGATCACGTCCTGTTCGGCTTTTTTAAGTGTCATGGCGAGTTCGACCGCCCAGGGTGAGGCACCGACAATCAGAATTCTGCCTCGGTTTGCCGCGCCCAGATTCAGTAACCTGGTCAGCGGTGCGAGGGTGAAGCCGTGTAGGATGACGGTTGCGAAAATCAGCATAAATACCGCGGGCACCAGAAAGCGCGCATCGTCGAAGCCGGCCTCGATCAAGCCGGGAGCAAAAGCGCCGGCAGAGGCCGCAGCGACCACGCCTCGGGGGGCGATCCAGCCGATCAATACACGATCTTCCCAGCTGCATCCAGAGCCAAGGGTGGCCAGGTACACCGCCAGCGGGCGCACCAAAAACAGAAAACCCAATACCATGGCGGCCATGGGCCAGTGAATGGATTGCAGCGTTTCCACTGTGAGCGAGGCGGTGAGCGTCACGAACAGGAACGACACCAGGATCAGAGTCAGGTATTCCTTGAAGCGGCGCATTTCTTCCAGACTGCGAAGTCGCATATTGCCCATCACCACCCCCATCAGAGTGGTGGCGAGCAGGCCCGACTCATGTTGCACCAGGTCTGAGAGCGCATATACCGCGAGCACCGCTGCGATAATGGAAGGGGCTTTGAGGTATTCAGGTACCCAGCCGCGGCGAAATATCGTACCGAGCCCCCAGGCGACACCGCCGCCAAGCACGGTGGATACCGCGACGGCGAGCCCCAGGCTGGCCAATGCCGCGCCAAGCGCTGGGCCCTCGCCGGAGTAGAGGAGGTATTGGTAAACCAGTACTGCGAGCAATACGCCGCTAGGGTCGTTGATGATGCCTTCCCACTTCAGGTAGGAGGCGGTGCGCCGGTTCAATTTGGCATGCTTTAGCAAGGGCATGATAACGGTAGGCCCGGTGACCACGAGTATGGCGCCCAGCAGGGCGGCGATTCCCCAGTCAAGACGTCCCAGGTAATGTGCGCAGAGGGTGCCCAGTAACCAGGCCAGGGCGACGCCTACCGTAATCAGTCGGCGGGTGACCCGCGCGGTTTCGCGAAGCTCGTGCAGCTGTAGATTCAGGCCGCCCTCAAAGAGAATAATCGCGACAAAAAGGGGAATGACCGCGCGCAGACCATTGCCAAACAGGGCGTCGATATTAATGAGTCCACTTAATGGGCCGAGCAACAGGCCGCCAGCAGCCAGTAATACGATGGCCGGTAATCTGAATCGCCAAGCTAACCACTGGCAGAGAATCCCGAGTACCAATATCGCAACCAGC
>JBFEVY010000430.1:0-1842 GCA_041546665.1 Spongiibacteraceae bacterium
CGCCGTGACCTCGGCCAGTTGATTCCCAAAATCGATGCGGCCTGCGCTCTGGCAGATCAATACCTGCTGAAACGGATTACCGGTACCGAGCAGGTTGGTGATGCGTCTATCGTCAAACTCTATTACGCCCGAACACTGCGCGAGTTTACTTCATTGGGTATGCGTATCGGCGGTTTGAACGCGCAGTATTATTCCGGTTTTATGCGCGGTGCCACTCAGGAAACGGGCAACTGGACGCTGGATTTCATGAACTCCTACAACTGGTCTATTGCCGGTGGCAGCGACGAGATTCAACGCAATATTATTTCAGAACGGCTGCTTGGTATGCCAAGAGAGCCGCGTAGCTGGAAGTTGGAAGAGGGTAAATAATGACTGTCGAATTGAGTGAATTGCAGGAATCCGCTCGGCAGGTCATGAGTGGTTTTGACGTGCCCGCAGGAGAGGATTCTACCTGGACGCAGCTTGTCGAATTGGGCTGGTTACTAGTCACTGTTCCAGAGGCTTTGGGCGGGCTTGAAATGGGCCTGGCAGGCGCGAGTACCGTACACTTGGAAATGGGGCGAGCGCTTTCCGCTGCGCCATCGTTGCCGGCGATGATGGCGATAGAAGCGCTGTGCCATGCCGAATTTGCTGATAGAGAAGCCTGGCTTGAGCGAGTTGTTAGTGGTGAGTTAGTAACGGCATCACTGGCCGCCTGCGAGCTGAGTGTGGCTGCAGAGGGGACTCCGCAGGCGAGTGTGTCCGGTCGCGTGACTGGCGTGCAAGCGGCTGATAAGGCGAGTCATGTCCTGGTGTGGTCTGCAGATAATGGATGTGTTGCTCTAATTGCTTTGGCGCAGGACGGCGTTGTTTGTGAGGCGCGTGAAACCTGGGACACAAGCCGTCGCCTGTTCGATGTTACATTCTCCGGCGTTGCCCTTGCTGATCAAGTGGTGTTGGCAACGGGTGCGGCGGCAGGGGCCTTGGTGCGGCGGATTTTAGCACTGCGTGATTTTGCCCTCGCGGCTGACGCTATCGGCGGTGCCAATGCGCTGTTGGATATGACTGTTGAACATCTGCAGACCCGCCGCCAGTTCGGGCGCCCGCTGGCGCTGTTTCAGGCTCTGAAGCATCGCTGCGCAGATCTGCGTGCTATGGCAACCGCAGCAGAGGCGATGTTGTTTGACGCGCTGGCAAAGCTAGAGGGTGCAGACATCGCAACGGCGGAACAAAGGGCGATGGCGGCAAAATCTTTGGCAACGTCGACCTTCGCGGCGCTGGCGGAAGAGGCCTTGCAGTTGCATGGCGGTATTGGGATGGCTTCTGAACACCCGTGCCATCTTTTCCTGAAGCGCGCGCTGCTCAGCCAGCAATTGGGGCGGGGCGGTGATTGCTACGAGCGGGAAATTGCTGCGGCTATGTTGGCGGCGAGTTGACTAAAATTTTAAGTATTATCTGTATTGTTTTTCCGTCGCCATCCTACGGTGCGGAAAGGAAATGCTGCGCTGAATGTGTATGGAATCGCGTTTTGTGCGGAGATGCCGATACAGTGCTTGGGTAGGATATTCGCACTGTAATCGGAAAAAGGTTGGCCTGCACGGCCGGCGGTTTTTTGTTTGTCACCATTAATGGGGAAGTAGAAATGTCGTTTTCTGGAATTCTGATTACAAAAGATGATGATGCTCAATCAGTCGCTGTGACTCAAATCGATGAGTCACAGCTTCCTGAGGGTAACGTCACCATTGACGTTGAGTATTCAACCATGAACTACAAGGACGGCCTGGCGATTACCGGCAGTTCTCCTGTGGTGCGCAAGTTTCCGATGGTTCCCGGTATTGACCTCGCCGGTGTGGTGAGCGAGAG
>JBFEVY010000071.1:0-12230 GCA_041546665.1 Spongiibacteraceae bacterium
AGGTCGACAGTCGTATTACCTATGGTTTGAAAGACCGCTCCTGGGGGATTCGCCAGGTGGGCGATCGCTATACCGGCGGTGCTCCCGCGGATCACGAGGCGACCCATTTTATGTGGGCTCCCATCCACTGGGAGAATGAATGTACCTTGGCCGGTTGGTTTGAAAACGGCGCGGGTCATCAGTGGCACGCCGATCAGGCGATCATCCCGGCCTATGACGCTGAGGGAGTGAGTCCCGAAGTGCATGACCCCAAGCTGGTTCAGTGGCATGGCAGAATCAATCACGCCTTTGAGTTTGCACCCGGTACTCGGCGAGCGACGTCGGCGAAAATCACCATGAATGATGGTGACTCGGGCGAATCACTGGAGTTGTCTCTGGAGCCGGGTCTGCTGTTCCGCATGAAGGGCATTGGCTACCAGCACCCGGAGTGGGGGCACGGTCTGTGGAAGGGAGAGTTGGCGATTGGTGCAGACAGTTGGCTTAACGATGAGCTCAACCCGCTGAGTTGGGAGAATCTGCATATTCAGCAATTGGTGATAGCGCGCCGCGGCGATGAAATCGGTTACGGCGTGCTGGAGCAGATGCACATCGGTCCATACCAACCCTATGGCTTCAAGGACTGGTTTGATGGTGCCTGATACCGGGGATTGCATCTTCCCAAGATGACTCAATATAAGTTTTACGCGAAGGGCGCAGCTGGCGCCCTTTTTTGTGCCCGCGCAGTTGATTTTCTGAGGTGGCACAGACACCTCGTTCAGGGGTTGTAAATAACGAGGTATTGGACCTTGGGTGCTCTGCCTCTTCACAACTTGATTGTAGACGCCTCGCCTTGCCAGTTTACCCAAAAACCCAGATAATTGACTTGACGTCAGTTTTTTGCTGCCGTATATTGAGTTTCATTAAACAATAACTAAGCGGGTCTGCGCGTGAAACGATGGGTAAACAGGCCAGAGGGCTCAAACTGGGGCGATTTTGGCGACGATGATGCGGTTGGGCGCCTCAACCTGATCACGCCGGACAAGGTCTTGGCGGCGGTTAAGGAAGTGAAAGAGGGTCAGGTTTTTTGTTTGTCCCTGCCCCTGGACTACCCCGGTGAAAGTGCGCTCAACCCCCGTCGTTTCCCGCCACAGATCAGTTACTCCATGCGTGGCGATGATCCCGCGATGTGCTACCCCATGCAGAAGGTGAATCCCGCCCAGACTGACGTGGTGTGTGATGACCGTGTGCTCTTGTCTACGCAGTACTCCACCCAGTGGGACAGTCTGGCGCATATGGGGGCGCTGTTTGACGCCAACGGCGACGGCGAAAAAGAGGTGGTGTTTTACAACGGTTACCGCGCCGGCGAAGAGGTGCGTGGGCCGAAGGACTATCTGGATGATGGTCGCGAGCTTGCCCCCCCTTATGGGGCTGGACCCTTGGGAATCGACTCCATGGCTGCGACGGGATTTCAGGGGCGCGGGGTCATGGTGGATCTCCATGCCCATTATGGCAATGCGCGCAAAGCCGTGAACTACGATGAGCTGATGCGCATTTTTGAAGCAGACGGGGTGGAAGTGGAAGAGGGCGATATTGTTTGCCTTCGCACCGGTTTTGATCGGGTTTTGCTCGGTCATAACAAGACACCTCCCGAAGGTATTCAACACGAGGTGTGCAGCGGGCTCAATGGCTCTGATCCACGTCTGCTGCAATGGATTACTGATTCGGGCCTGGCAGCGCTGGTCTCGGACAATGAGGCGGTGGAGTTTTTACCAACGCCAAAGCCCCCCGAGGGGCAGGGCGCACACTTTCCGCTCCACGAGCACTGCCTGTTTAAGTTGGGCGTGCCTCTGGGGGAACTGTTTCTGTTGAGCGATCTGGCGGATTGGTTGCGCGCTGCGGGGAGAAGCCGGTTTTTGCTGACCGCGCCACCGCTGCGCTTGCCGGGTGCGGTGGGCTCGCCGGTAACGGCGACGGCCACGGTGTAATGATCGGAAAAAGTAGTAACGACGTTAATAATGGTGTTTGAGGCAACTATGGTTCGTGAAAATCTGACTCCTGAAAAACTGGATCTTAAAAAACAACTCGCCCAGGCGGCGGCTGATCCAGATGTGTTGCGCAAATCCGTCGCAGGTGCCCATATTGTGCCCCTGTTGATGAGCTATATACAGTTGACGGGCGACAAGGCCTATCTGCAGGAAGTGAAGCCCTATATCAGTGGCGGTTGGGATTTTGAACAAAATCTCCCGGAAGAAATGCAGAGCCGGATTCGCGCCGATCTGGTCGACGCAATAGAACGTTTGGCGAAGGGCGGCAGCGAGGTCGCGCATCGGGAACCGTCGATACACGAACTCAAGCAGATGGTCGACGTCGCCTGTGGTTCTGAAGTGCCGGAAAAATATCTGCCGATCTTCTTCGAAGAAACCTGCTTCGGCGGGCACGACTATCGCGCTGTAAAATGGCGCAAAGAAGTGCCGGCAGCAAAACGCGAAGGCTTTAAGGTGGTGATCGCCGGTGCCGGCTTCTCCGGTATTGTAATGGGCGTGCGCCTTAAGCAGGCTGGTATTCCCTTTGTTATTATCGAGAAAAATGACGCTATCGGTGGTACCTGGTATGAGAACACCTACCCCGGTATCGGGGTGGACACCCCCTGTCATTTTTACTCCTTCTCGTTGATGCCGAACCCGGAGTGGCCGGAATACTTCAGTAAGGGCCCCGAGCTGTTTGCGTATATCAATCGCATCGCTGATGAATTTGGTATCCGCGAGCATATTCGCTTCAATGAAGAGGTGACCCGGGCGGAGTACGACGAAGCCAATTGCCAGTGGGTGTTGCAGACTCGCAAAGCCGATGGCGCCGCGGATACCCTCAAGGCCAACGCCTTTGTCAGCGCTGTGGGGATTTTGAATCGCGCCTCGGTGCCGAATCTGCCCGGCCTGGATGACTTTAAAGGGCCGAAGTTTCACACCGCTCACTGGGATCACAGTGTTGACCTGACCGGTAAGAAGGTGGCGATGATTGGCACCGGCGCGTCGGGTATTCAGGTAGGGCCGGCGATTGCCGACAAAGTTGAGAAGCTGACGATCTTTCAGCGCTCCAAGCACTGGATCAGAAAGCACCCAATGTACCACGAGCACGTTCCCGAGGAAGTTACCTGGGCGTCGAAGTATATCCCTTACTACATGGATTGGTTCCGCTTTCAGTTATTCTGGGCAGCCTCGGATATTTTCCACCCTACTCTGAAAATTGATCCCGAGTGGAAGGATCTGGAGCATTCGCTCAACGCGGAAAATGCCAAGATGCGCGAGGAGTTGATTGCCTATATCAAGGAAGAACTCGGTGACCGCACAGACTTGTACGACAAGTGCATTCCAGACTATCCGCCCTTTGGTAAGCGCATGCTGCGCGACACCCACTGGTACAAAATGCTGCGCCGCCCTAATGTGGAGTTGTTCGCGGGGGATGTTGATCGCATCGTTGAAGACGGCGTAATTGCCGGCGGTGAGAAATACCCTGCAGATATTCTGGTTCTGGCGACGGGCTTCCACGCATCGCGGATGTTGTGGCCGATGGACGTCGTGGGTCGCGATGGCGTCACGATTCGCGATCAGTGGGGTGACGATGATCCGCGGGCTCACCTGGGCATTACTGTGCCGGGCTTCCCCAATTTCTTTGTGCTGTACGGCCCAAATACCAATCTTGCCCACGGTGGCAGTGCGTTTTTCCATAGCGAGTGCCAGATTCGCTATATCTGCGAAGCGTTCCGCGAAATGCTGGAAAGTGATATTGACGAGATTGAAGTGAAGACTGAGCCCTTTGAGGCCTATAATGCCAAGGTCGATGCGGAGCACAAACAGCTAGTTTGGTCCCACCCCGGCGTCACCAGCTGGTATAAGAATAAAGGTGGTCGGGTCATTATGAATTCGCCGTGGCGCTTGTCGGAATACCGGAACTTTACCGCAGATATCGATCTTTCCGAGTACAACTGCCGCCGCGTTTCGGAAAAGGAAACGGAGCAGATTGCGGGCGCGAACTGAGACAGCGTGCCCCAAGGTGAAAGCAAATGACGAATAATGTAGAGAGCCTCATAGTAAACAAGGAACAGCAGCGCGCCGATGCGCTGCTGTCCGGCGATGTGGAGGCGCTGTCGCGACTGTTGTCCGAGAGGTTGGTATTCGCCCACGCCAACGCAACCCATGAAGACAAGGTCAGCCTGTTAAAGAAAATGGGCTCCGGCAATATTGTTTACAATACCCTGGATATCAGTGAACAGCGCGTTATTGACCTGGGTGAGACCGCGCTGCTGTTTTCCCGTTTGACTGCGGCAGTTTCGGTCGGCGGTCAGCCGCGGGCGATTGATAACTACACCCTTTCGGTGTGGGCTAATGAAGGTGATGATTGGCGCCTGGTCGCCTACCAGCCCACCGCTATCCCGCAAAAATAACAGTGAACCCCTTTTTTTGGAGTGCCATGCATGTTTTTGGCCCTTGATTCTGACGAGCAGGAAATTGCCAATGCCTCATCGGCTTTTCTAGGCAAGGAATACCCGCTACAGCGACTACACGTCACGCCGCAGGACCCCAATACCCTGGCGGCGTTTTCCGAGCTTGGCTGGCTTGGATTGGGTACGCCTGAAGAACACGGTGGGATCGGTCTGAGTATCGTCGAGGAAATGCTGTTTTTCCGCGAGCTCGGCCGCGTTGCCGGGCCGATGGCAGTGCTGTTTCAGGTGTTGGGCGCCGTCGCGGCCCAGGGCCGCCCGGAGATTTGCAGTGCCATTATTAGTGGCGCCGAAAGCGTAGCGCTTTTGGTCAACTACCGTGCTGGAGAGTCCTTGCGCTTGATCGGCGATGCGAACGCCGCCTATGCCCTCGCAGTGACGGAGAGCGGGGTGACGCTGTTCAGCCTGCGCGGCGAATCGCTTGAAGCCCGGCCCTGTATGGACCAATCGGTGGCGATGTGGGTCGGTGCGGCGGAGGCTGTTTCACCACTGCAAACCGTGGACGGCGCGGAGTGCTGGCAAAAGGCCCAGATTTGCAGCTCGGCGATGATGTTGGGGCTGGCGGAAACGGCCCTGGAAATGATTGTGGAGTATGCCAAGGATCGGGAGACCTTTGGTCGCAAGATTGGCGCTTACCAGGCCGTGCGTCACCCCTGTGCCGATATGGCGGTGCGGGTTGAAGCGGCGCGTTGCCAATTGTTTTATGCCGCTACTGCGCTGAAAGAGGGGCAGGCAGACGCGGACATGCTGGTTGATGCGGCGAGGTTGTTAGCGGAGCGCGCGGCCAAGGCCAATGTCGACAGCAATATCCAGTTGCACGGCGGTATTGGGGTCACCGATGAATTGGATGCCCACCTGTTGCTGAAACGCGCCAATCTTCTGGTGCGTTTATTTGGTTCCAGCAAGCGCTGTTATCACAGCCTGCTGGATGTGGGTTCGGCGAGCGCGACGACAGGGGAGGAGTAAGTATTATGGATCTGATCCTGACTGAAGAAGATCACGCGTTTCGTGCAAGGGCGCGGGACTGGCTGAAAAACAATATTCCCGCATCGGCAAGACCCGGTCACGGTGAGGCGGCGGCGCAATTTGACCGCGATTGGCAACGAAAACTTTTCGAGCACGGCTGGGCCGGCCTCAACTGGCCGAAGGAATACGGCGGTTTGGGGCTGTCGGAAGTACAGCAGGTGATCTGGTACGAAGAGTGCGCGCGCGCCGGTGCGCCGCACTACATCAACACTACCTATGTTGCGCTGATGCACGCTGGCCCCACGATTATTGCCTGCGGTACTGAAGACCAGAAAAAGGCCCATCTGCAGAAAATACTCTCCGGTGAGCACCTTTGGTGCCAGGGCTTTTCCGAGCCCAACGCCGGTTCGGATCTCGCGTCGCTGAAAACCTTCGGTGTCGTTGAGGGTGACTCTCTGGTGGTAAACGGCAGCAAGACCTGGACTACTGATGGCCAGCACGCCGACTATCAGGAGCTGCTGATTCGCACCACACCGGGTTCGGAGCGCCACCGCGGTCTGACCTGGGTGATATGCGATATGAAATCGCCGGGTATTACGGTCAGCCCGATTAAAACCATGTTGGGCGACGAGCACGTCAATACCACTTTCTACGACGATGTCAGAATTCCCCTGAGCAATGTTGTGGGCGAGCTCGGCAGCGGTTGGAAGACGGCGATGTCGACCCTGTCCTTTGAGCGCGGCACTGGGTTCATCGGCGATCAATTGGCGTTGTACGAACGCGTGAATCAGGCCATTGTCCTGGCGAGTAAAACCCGCCTGGATAACGGCAAGCTGGCTATTGAAGACAGCGATATCGCCGGCCGCCTGGCGTTGATCAAGGCGGACACCCTGGCCGTTAGGGCAATGACCTTTGCTCAGATTAGCGAGATACAGCAATCCGGCAGCCCAGGCCCCAAGGGTTCGATTATGAAGTTGATGGTGACCAGTACTTCCAAGGCGCTGAGCCATCTCGTCGCCGAAATTCTCGGCTGGGAGTTTATGGAGTACGCCGACACTGAAGACCGCAACGATAATCCCTGGGCCTATGAATACCTGTGGAGTTGGGTGTATACCATAGCCGGTGGCACCTCCGAGATTCAGCGCGAGATTATTGCCGATCAGATTCTGGAACTGCCACGGGCCAGATAGGGCCGGCAACAGCTAAGCTGATTGGGCACATACTGAGTAGTGATAAATAGAATAGAGCAGTTTGGAGTTGTGTGAATGAGTAAATGTTTCCAGTTCGCCTTTTCCAGCCCGGTGGTGGGTATGGAGGAGGAGTTTCAACGCTGGTACAGCGACGACCATTTACCGCATTCGGTAAAGCTGTCTGCGGTGGACGCCGGACAGCGTTTTTCGCGTCAGGGCGAGACCCCCTGGCCGGCGGGGAAGCACGAAAATCTGGTGATCTGGGAATTGGCGGGCGATCCGGCCGAGGCCATTAAAACCCTGCTGGCCAGTCACGGCACGACGGATATGCCGATCAGTCCGGCGATCGACATGAGCAGTGTTCAGCCACCGACCATGACCCTGCTCAAGCGCATGGCGGGTGGCGCCGACGCGGCCATTGAAGACGCCACTCGAGGTAGCCTGTTGCTCGCCTTTTTAAATCCGGTAGAGGGCGAGGGGCAACCCCTACAAGACGCCTTGGTGGGCGGCGGACTCGATACCTTTTCCCGCCTCGACGGTGTTTCCGCTGTCAGCCTGTGGACCTTGACCGAAGCGCAGTTGCGCGGCAGTGCGCGCAAGTACCAATTCCTGCTGATGTTCGAAGCTACGGATACCCAGGCCCTGGTCGGGGCACTGACCGAGAATGGGGATTTACTCAAATCGATTGCGCACAGCGACCCTGAGCGCATGTTTGCCGCGGTGTATTCACCGCTGACCGAGCGCGTAGCCGGCTAACAGCATTCGCAGGATGGCAGAAGTAGCAGGATGACAGTAGAGCAGAGATGACCTGGACAATACGACATGACAGCGGCGGCTTTCCGGTACGGTGGTCGGACGAATATGCCAGTCAGTGGCTGGACGCGGGTTATTGGCGGAACGAAACCCTGGCGGATATCGCCCGCGCGCAGACCCAGGCCAACCCCGACAAGCCCCTATTGATTGAAAATGACAAAGTGTTGTCCCGCCGCGATATTTACCAGGCGGCCTTGAGACTGGCCGGCTTCTTTCGGCAGCAGGGGGCGCGGGCTGGTGACGTGGTGGCCTTCCAATTACCCAATTGGTCGGAAAGCGCGATTATCACCCTGGCGGCGCGTATGCTGGGGCTGGTGATTAACCCCATTCCGCCCATCTATCGGGAAGCGGAATTGCGCTATATGCTGGCGGAAACCAAGGCAAAATTCCTGTTTATCCCCAAGCTGTTTCGAAAGTTTGATTATCCGAACATGCTCGCGCAGATTCGCGACGCGCTGCCTGAGTTGCAGCAACTTATCGTGATTCGCGGCGAGGCGGGTGCAGACATGTCCTGGGAGCAGGCTCTGGCCTCAGAACCCTTGGCTGAATTGCCGGAAGTCGATCCCAGCGCGGCGTTTTTGGTGATGTTTACCTCCGGGACTACCGGGCGGGCCAAAGGAGTCATTCAAACCCACTACGGTTTTGGCTATAAAGCCCGGCAGATGATTGAGGCCTGGCAGGTTGCCGAAAACGATGTCATTTTTATGCCCTCGCCGGTGACCCATATTACCGGTGCAATCTGGGCGTTTGATATTCCCTGGATATCGGGGGCGCCGGCGGTACTGCTCGATGTCTGGCAGGTGACCGACGGCATTGAGGCCATTCGCCGCCACGGCTGTACTATCAGTGGTGGTGCAACGCCCTTCCTCCAGCAGTTGCTCGCCGCCACCAGCGAAGATCGCAGTGCGTTGGCCAGCCTGCGCACCTTCTTTTGCGGTGGCACGTCCGTATCGCCGGAACTGATCAAGCAAGTGTCCCGGGAATTCCCTAACTGCCTGTTTTTCCGCGCTTACGGTTCGACTGAAATGATGACCGTTACGCTGGGAATCTCAGATAAAACACAGGCAACGCTCGGTGCCGAAACTGATGGCGTTGTGCTACCGCCCATCGCGGTGAAACTGGTCAACGACGAGGGCCGGGAAATCCGTGAAGAGGGCGTAGAGGGCGAAATTCTTGCTCTGGGGCCGGAGCAGTTTGCTGGCTATCTGGACCCGCAGGACAACGCCGCAGCCTTTGACGAAAATGGTTTCTTTCGCATGGGCGATCTTGGGCAGTGGGCACACAGCAACTACCTGGTGATCACCGGGCGCAAGAAAGACATCATTATTCGCTCTGGTGAAAATATCAGTCCCAAGGAAGTGGAAGACGTGTTGATGGCACACCCCGCCGTGGCGGAGGTGGCCATTGTCGCCATGCCGAGCGAGGCGACCGGTGAAATGGGCTGCGCATTCGTGATTCTGAATGCCGGCTGCAGTTTTGATATGACTGAAATGCGGCAGTTCCTCGACAAGGTGGGGCTGGCAAAGCAGAAATATCCTGAGTGGCTGGAATGTGTGGATGACTTGCCGCGGGTACCCTCTGGCAAGGTGCGCAAGGATGTGCTGCGCAAGCTCGCCAGGGAGATTGCCGAAGGCCGGAAAGAATAACGAGGAGTGGCTGTGAGATTAAAAGACAGGGTCGTTTTTTTAACCGGTGCTGCAAACGGCATGGGAGAGTCCCATGCCCGCCGGGTTATCGCTGAAGGCGGTTATTTGTTGATGACGGATATCGACGCGGGGGCGGGCGCCAAGCTCGCCGCAGAGCTGGGTGAGCGCGCGGTATTTGTCGAGCAGGATATTTCGGATGAGGCCCAATGGGAGCGCGCGGTCGCCACCGCCTGCGACAGTTTTGGCGGCATCGATGTGCTAGTGAACAACGCCGGAATCTTGACCAAGGGCGATATCCAGAGTGAAAGCGCTGACACCCTGCGCAAGGTGCTGGATGTCAACGTGGTGGGCACCTGGATGGGAATTCGCACGGTCAGCCCGGTGATGATTAAACGGGGCGGCGGCTCCATCATTAACGTCTCCTCTCAGGTCGCCTACCGGGGTTGGAACAATTACAGCGTATACGGTTGTTCAAAATGGGCGATACGCGGCCTCACAAAAACGCTGGCCATGGAGCTGGCACCACACAATATTCGGGTGAACGCGATTCTGCCAGGTGCGGTTGACGAAACCGGGCTGTTTAGTGGCCGAATGGATGCCGAGGCAATGGCCGCGGTCAAGGAGACCATTCCACTGAAAAGGTTTGTCAGTCGCGATCAGGTGTCGTCGCTGATGGTTTACCTGGCATCCTCCGAATCCGACGCGACGACGGGAACCGACAATCTCATTGATTGCGGCGTCAGCATCTAGCAAAACAACGATTAACACTTTTCCGGGGAGTAAATAAATGAGCGCGCAAAAGCTTTACTACGACCAGTATAGCTATGAGATCGACGATAACCCCTATGCAATTTGGAAGCGCTTGCGGGATGAGGCGCCAGTGTGGCGCAACGAAAAATACAATTACTGGGTGCTGAGCCGCTACGACGATGTGATGAAAGCCTCGCTGGACTGGGAGACATTTAGCTCAGCCTACGGCACGGTGCTGGAGATCATGTCAGATGAGCCCTCCAAAAGCAGCCTGATGATCAATAACGATCCGCCATACCACGATCAGCTGCGCAAGGTGGTTGCGCCCCGTTTTACTCCCGGCTCTGTACGGAAAATGGAACACGATATTCGGGAGATTGTGGTCGGTTATCTAGAACCCCTGGAGGGCAAGGCCAGCTTTGACTTTGTTCAGGATTTTGGTCGCTGGATTCCCATGGATGTGATCAGCGCGCTGCTGGGAATTCCCGTTGAAGACCGCCGCAAGGTCAATCAGTGGGCCGACGATATGCTGTTCCGGGAGGAGGGATCGAACGATATTACCGAACGTGGCCTGACTGCCCTCACCGATCTGCACGCCTTTTTTAACGGTGTACTGGCCGATCGCAAAGCGAATCCCTGTGGCGATTTCCTGTCCTACCTGGCCCAGGCCGATCTCACCGAAGCCGATGGCAAAAAGCGCCCCTTTACCGAAGGCGAGAGCTTTGAATTTATGATGCTGATCGCCCTGGCGGGTAACGAGACCGTTGCACGCTTGCTGAGTAACGCGGGAGTGTTGTTTGCTCGCCATCCTGAGCAGCGTCAAAAGCTGCGCGACAACCCGGGCCTGGCGGTGAATGCGGTGGAGGAGTTGCTGCGTTACGAGCCGCCCTCACCGATTCAATTCAGGCGCGTAATGAAAGATATCGAAATGCACGGCGTCACCATGAAAGCCGGCGATAATGTCGCCCTGCTTACCGCTTCCGCGACCCGTGACGACCGTCGCTGGGAGGATCCAGAGACCTTCAATATAGAGCGTGAACCGCTGCGCCACGTTACTTTGGGCTACGGCCCCCATGTTTGCCTGGGTGCCTCGCTGGCGCGCCTGGAATCGCGGATTGCTTTGGAAGAGGTAATGAAGCGTATTGGTGACTGGGATGTGGATGAGAGTAAACTGGTGCGCACTCGAACCAGCACCGTGCGGGGCTATACCAATGTGCCCGTTACCATTAAACGCTAGCCACCAAATTCATCGCTGCCGGAGTGAATCATGAGCGAAATCGTACTCTACGAAGTTAAAGACAATATTGCCGTTATTACCCTGAACCGGCCCGAGGTTCACAATGCCCAGAACCCTGAGTTGCTGGCGGATCTGGACGAATGCTGGACCCGGGCGGCCAAGGATGACAACGTCAAGGTCATCCTGCTGCAGGCCAACGGCAAAAACTTTTCTGCCGGCCACGACCTCGCGGTGCCGGAAGACAAAAAAGACGTCTTCTCCAGCTTTGATTATGAAACCCGCGGTATTACCGGACAGTATCTCTGGGAGCAGTCTCACTACTTCGAGTACAGCCGCCGCTGGCGGAACAACCCCAAACCCTCTATCGCGGTGGTTCAGGGGGCATGTATCGCGGCGGGCCTTATGCTGTGCTGGCCCTGTGACCTGATAATTGCCGCCGACAATGCCTGGTTTAGCGACCCGACCATTGTGATGGGCATTGCGGGGGTGGAGTACCACGGTCACACCTGGGAGCTGGGGCCGCGCAAGGCCAAGCAGATGCTGTTTACCGCTGACCGGATTACCGCAGCGGACGCGGCGAGTCTGGGAATGGTGAACGAGGTTGTGCCACTGGCCGAAGTGCGCGACTACGCGATGGCGATGGCGGAAAAAATTGCCGACAAGGACCTGTTCTCGCTGATGATGGCCAAGCGCGTGGTGAATCAGACTGTAGATACCATGGGGCAGCCTGCGGCCTTGCAGGCCGCCTTTGATATTCACGAATTTCAGCACACCCAGTGCCTGGCGCGTTCTGCCGGCAAATCGGCGGTGCTCACCCGCGATGTGTCGAAATTGAAAAAGAATAACGAAGGGCGCTCCTGAACCGAGCGTGCAGGTTTTATGAATCGATCCGTCATCCTCGACGCACGGGAGATGCTCAGCCTGCAAAGGCAGGGCGAAAATGTTTTCCGAGCGGCGACGAATCACGACAATTCTATGGGCGCGGTATACGGTGGCCAGGTGGTGGGCCAGGCGCTGATGGCCGCCCTGGGTACTGTAGAGGACATGACGCTGCACGCTATGAGCAGTTATTTCCTTAAGGCCGGAAAAGTCGAGGACCCCATTGAGTATACTGTTGAGCCTCTCAATGACAGTCGGCGTTTTGCGGCCCG